>CAILVY010000090.1 GCA_903837785.1 Candidatus Hydrogenedentota bacterium | reverse complement strand
GTTGATGAGCGCCCGGGCGATCGCTGCTCACGTGATCCAGGGGGCGGAAATGGCGCGCGAATTCCACTTGCCGAAACCCATCATCGACGGCATTCTGGAGCACCACGGCACCTGCCGCATCGGCTTCTTCTATCAGCAAGCCCTGGAACAGCAGAAACACGGGGACGTGCAGGAATCGGATTTCCGCTACCCCGGCCCCAAGCCCCAGCGGCCCGAGACGGCCATCCTCATGATCTGCGACGCGGTCGAGTCGGGCGTACGCTCGATCAAGAATGCGAACGAGGAGCGGGTCCGCGAGTTCGTGGACAAGATCGTTGCGGCGCGCAGCGCGGATCGGCAGTTCGACGACTGCCATCTCACGTTCAAACAGCTCGACATCGTGGCCGAGGTGGTTTCCCGCCGGATCATGTCGAATCTCCACACGCGTTTGGCGTATCCTGAGCTCAAGTCCGCCAAGGCGGACAACGTCATTGCGATAGGAGGCGCGGAATGAAGATACATCTCACATTGCGAAACGAATCGCCGTGCAAAGGGGTGGGCATCTACCGCCGCGACGCGCTGATGCACCTGGCGGAGCGGGTCTGCCAGGGCGAAGGCCACGGCGGCGACGCCGAATTGAGCCTGCTCTTCTGCAGCGACCGATTCATCCAGGAACTCAACAAGACGTATCGAAAGCAGAACAAGGCCACCGACGTGCTGTCGTTCAGCCAGCCCAAGGGGATCTTTCACGGCGTGCCCGTGCTGGGCGACATCGTCATTTCGCTGGAAACCGTGGAACGCCGCTGCGAGGGCAGCCGCCGTGCCATGCGCAATGAAGTGAATCTGCTCTTTTGTCATGGCCTGCTTCATTTGCTCGGGCTGGATCACGATACCCCGGCCGCACGGAAGATCATGAATGACAAGCAGGCCCTTTACCTCTTCCTCGACCCGAGCGCCGCTTGGCACTGAGCCGAGCGCCGATTCCGGCAGCGGGCGCGGTGAAGCGGCTGCGATCAAAAGAGTGGGAGACGTCCCGTTGAGCGTGAGCACGAGGAGAGCACACCACGCGCGGTGGCTTGTGGCCATCGGCGTCGGCGTATTTGCCTTGAGCGCATTCGCCGCGTCCGTTCCCGCGGACACGTTCACGCCAGGCATCCTCGTGGTGGCTTTCGTGCTCATCGCCTGCTCTGCCTTCTTCTCCGCCAGCGAATTCGCCTTCTTCTCCCTGCATCAGGTGCGCCTGCGCGGGATGCGTGAGAGCACGCTCATGGCGGATCGCCTCGCCGCGCGGCTGATGGATCATCCAAGCAACCTGCTCACGACGATCCTCATGAGCAACTGCGTGGTGAACGTGCTCCTCGGGGCGCTGCTGGGGGCGCGTGTCGAGCAGAGTTTCCAGGAGCACCTTCCGCTGCCGTCGTGGCTTTCCTATGCGCTGGCAGTGGCGGCCTGCACGGGATTCCTGCTCATTCTCGGCGAGATTCTTCCCAAAGTGCTGGTGGTGCATTACAGCGAATCCTTCGCGCGGGCGGTCGCCGCGCCCATCTTCGTCATTGACCGGCTGCTCATGCCGTTCCGGGGCAGCCTCCTGTACGGCGTCGGCTTGCTCTTCCGCGCCACCCGCTTCAGCCAGGTGCGGCCCGGTCCTTTCATGACGGACGAGGAATTCATGACGGTCCTGTCCGAAGGCGAGGCGACGGGGGTGATCGAGGAAGACGAGCGCCACATGATCCAGGGGATCATGCAGTTCAGCGACGTGACAGTGAAAGAGGTGCTTGTGCCCCGGCCGGACATGGTCGTGCTGGACGCGGAAGCCACGATCGGCGAGGCGCTGGAGGTGTTCCGGAAGCATGACTTCGCGCGCATCCCGGTGTATCACGAGGACCTGGATCACATTGTGGGCGTGCTCTTTGCCAAGGATCTGCTGCCCAAGGTGATCCGCGTTCGCCTTGAGGACCCGATTCGGCCACTGCTGCACAAGGCCCATTTCGTACCCGAGACGATGAGCTGTGCCGACTATCTGCGCTCCGCGCAGCGGCTTCACTCGCATATCGCGATCGTCGTGGATGAATATGGCGGCACGGAAGGCCTTGTGACGCTCCATGACGCGCTGCGCGAGGTGGTCGGCGAGTTTGTCGAAGTGGGCGAACAGGAAGCGCTGCTCCACGAGGAAATCGGGAAGGGCGTGTACCGCCTGGACGGACGGCTTCCCCTGGACGATCTTGAGCGCCTCATCGGCCAGCCGGTCGAAGACGAGGAGCACACCACCCTTGCGGGATTCCTCATGAAGCAGGCGGACAAAGTGCCTGTCCGCGGCGACCGAATCCGACACGGGAACATCACGTTTATCATTGAAGAGATGAAAGGGAAGCGCGTGTCCCGCGTGCGCATGCAGGTTCCGCCGGACGGCCAGCCGGGGGGCGCCGCATGAATTCACTGTTCCTCATGCTTGCGATCTTCTTCATCACGCTGCTTTTCAACGCGATCTTCTCCGGCTATGAGACTGGGTTTGTGTCCTGCAATCCCATTCGGGTGCGCCATCTTGCGGAGAAGGAGAAGCAGGCCAAGGCGCGCTATCTCCTCGACTATCTTAACCGGCCCGACCGCATGATCGTCCTTCTGCTTGTCGGCACGAATCTCGCCCTCATCGCGGGGACAATGGCTCTGACGCGGCAGCTTGGCCCCACGTGGGCGACCATCATCGCCACGCCCACAATCCTCATCCTGGGCGAGGTCATCCCCAAGAGCATTTTCCGCGTGCACCCCACCCGGCTCTCACTCGGCTTCGTGCCGCTGATCCGCTTGTTTGATTACCTGCTGGCACCCGTGGTCGCGCCGATCACGTGGCTCTCCCAGCGCGCGCTCGACCTCGTAAAGGGCGAACCGCAGGGCATGCGCATGTTCATGCGCAGTCCCGAAGACATGCGCGTGCTCGTGGATGAGGGCGCGGACCGAGGGGCCATCGAGCCGGAAGAGAAGGAAATGATCCACTCCGTCATGGATCTGCAGCACCGCTACGCCAAGGAGGTCATGGTTCCGCGCATCGACGTGCACGCGCTGCCGGAGGACGCCACGCGCAATGAACTGATCGCCTCGTTCATGGACAGCGGGTACACGCGGATCCCGATTTACCGCGACACGGTTGACGAGATCATCGGGTTCATCAACGCGTTCGAAGTGCTGAAGGATGAGCATCCCGAGTCGGAAGACATCCATCGCTTCATCCGGCCGGCCATGCACGTCGGCGACACGATGAAGCTGGACGACTTGTTGCAGGCGATGCGGGATCAGAAGCAGTCCATGGCGATTGTCACGGACGAATACGGCGGCACCGACGGACTGATCACGCTGGAAGACATCTTCGAGGAGATCTTCGGCGAGATTCACGACGAATACGACGAGGAAGAGCCGTCCGTGCGCCGGGTGGGGCCGAACGAATACGTGATACAGGCCCGCACCACGCTTGATGCGGCCTCGGAAGCCATGGGCATCGAGATCGCGGACGAAGCGGTGGAGACGGTCGGCGGGTGGATAATGCACATGGCGCGCGCGATTCCGCAGAAGGGCGAGGTGGTCGAATTCGGCCGCTTCCGCATCACCGTGCTCGAGGGCACCGTCCGCCAGATTGGCGCCGTTCGCCTTGAAGTTCTTCCCGAACCCGGATCGCAACCCGCGAAAGGACAGGCACGGTTATGAATCCCCCCGCAAGTGCCGCGGACAAGCGCCGCATCGAGGAGCTCTTCGGAACGCATATCAACCGCGGCCAGCTCAAGTATCTCAAGGCAGGGCATCTCGACGTCATCGAGACGGAGCGGCTGGGCGTTCGCTTTCGGGATCCGTTTTCCGGCCGCCGCATGTACGATTGTTTCTCGTCCGCGGGCAGCTTCAATGTCTCGCGGCACAATCCCGCTGTGATGCAGGCCCTCGAGGAAGCCGTCGACTCGCTCGACATGGGCACGTTTTGCCTCCTCTCCGAACACAAGATCGCGCTGGCCGAAAAGCTCGCGGCCATTGCCCCGGGCGACCTGGAACAGGTGCTCTTTGCATCGGGCGGCGGCGAGGCCATCGATTGCGCACTGAAACTGGCGCGCGGCGCCACCGGGCGCCCCGGGATCATTGCCACAGTCAAGGCCTATCACGGGCACACAGGCTTCGCGCTCTCGGCCAACGGAAAGCCGCACTATCGGCACTATTTCGAACCGCTCATGCCCGGTTTCGAGTTTGTGCCGTTCAACGATCTCGAGGCGGTGCGGCGCAGCATCTCGAAGGAGACTGCCGCGGTGATCCTAGAACCCGTGCAGGGCGAGGCGGGCATCTTCCCCGGAAACAACGCGTATCTCGAAGGGCTGCGCCGGCTCTGCGACGAACACGGCGCGCTCCTCATCTTCGACGAGATCCAGACGGGCTTCGGCCGTACGGGCAAGCTCTTCGCATGCGAACACAGCGGGGTGATTCCCGACATGATGACTGTGGCGAAGTCCATCGGGGGCGCGCTGTATCCCAACGCTGCGGTGATTTACCGGACGATTCCCCGGCTGACGGACTTCGTCGCGGCCCATCCCGCGTTTCACATCACGCACAACGGCGGAACCGACATCGCGTGCCGCGTGTCGCTGAAAGCCATCGAGTATATTGAGGAGCATCGGCTGTGGGAGAACGCCGCGCGCATGGGCGCCAAGCTCAAGGCCGCCCTCGAAGATCTCCAGCGGGAACAGCCCAAGGCCGTTCGTGACGTGCGCGGGCTCGGCCTGATGGTGGGCATCGAATACGGGGACGAGTTTATGGGGCCGCTCATGTCGGATGCGCTGGCCAAGCGCGGCGTCTTCGCGGCCTACTCCGGCAATGCCCCGCAGGTGATGCGCTTCATGCCGCCCATCACGGTGACCGAAAGTGAAATGGACGAGATCATCGCGGCAATTCGCGGGGCCGTGCACGATGTTCGGCGCCTGCTCCCGCTGGCCATGCTCGCCGCCAAGATCCCCGGCGCGAGCAAGCTCCTCAATGACGAGCGGGTACAAACGACCGTCTTCAATTTCCTGCGCCTGTTCGAGCGGTCCGGCGCGCAACCTTCGGAGCGGCACCAGCCATGAGCACACAATCCACGGCACTTCCGGCGGGACATCAGGATCGGCTTCAGGCGCAGGGGCTCGGCTGGCTCGAAGGCAAGCGCGAAGGCGCTTATCTGCACACGCAGGACGGGCGCCGGTTGAT
This sequence comes from Candidatus Hydrogenedentota bacterium, assembly GCA_903837785.1. Lineage (GTDB taxonomy): Bacteria > Hydrogenedentota > Hydrogenedentia > Hydrogenedentales > CAILVY01 > CAILVY01. The sequence continues at coordinate 2,277 of CAILVY010000090.1, read as the reverse complement.
CGACGGCCATTGCGGGGCGGGCGTGTTCAATCTGGGGCGCCGCCCGCAGGCACTCGCGGAGGAACTCAAACGGGCGCTGCGCGAAACCGATATCGGCAACTTCCCCATGATCTCGCAGGAGAAGGCGCTGCTGGCGCAGGCGCTGGCCCAATTCGTGCCGGGCGCGCTCGAATGCTCGATCTTTGCCGTGACGCGCGGCGAGGCCATGGACGCCGCCTGCAAAGTGGCGCGCGGCTATACGGGGCGCCCCGCGTTGATCACGGTCGATGGGGAGTGGTACGGCCAGACCGGGTTTGCCCTCACTTTGTCCCAACGGGATGACCACGCGCTTTTCGCGCCGCTCATTCCCGAAACACGCAGCATTCCGTTCGGCGATGTGGCCGCCCTGCGTGCGGCGGTGGACGGCCGAACGGCCGCGCTGGTCATCGCGCCGATCCAGGCCGAAAACGGATGCCGGGAAGCATCCACAGAGTATCTTCAGCAGGCGCAGGCGGTGTGCCGGCAACAAGGCGCCCTGTTGATTGTGGACGAGACGCAGAGCGGATTCGGGCGCGCGGGCGCCAGGTTCGCCTTCGAGGCGCACGGCATTGCGCCGGATATTCTCGTGATCGGGGAAGCGCTGGGCGGAGGGATCTTTCCCATCGCCGCCACGGTGCTCACGCAGCAGGTCAACCGCTTCATGAACGCCCACCCCCTGATTCACCTCTCAACCTTCGGGGGTGCGGACATCGGCTGCCGCGTGGCACTCAAGGCACTGGAGATCTACACGAGCGCCGAACCGTGGAAGAATGCCGCCGCCCAAGGCGAGCGATTGAAGCAGGGCATCACGAAGCTTATCGGAGCGGGACAGACTCCCATAAAGGCCGTCATGGGCCGCGGGCTGCTGCTCGCGTTGGATTGCGGCACGCCGGACGCCGCCGCGGCGTTTTGCCGGAACATGATCGACCGCGGCCTCTTCGTCGTTCCGGGCGAAGTGGCGAAACACACGGCGGTGCTGCGGCCGAGCCTGATGATCTCGGATGCCGAGGCCGCCGAAATCCTGAGCGCCCTGTCCTGTTAAGCGTCCCAAGGAGCACGTGCCGCGAGATGCCCCAATGAAAGCCCTGTATTTCGAAAACCGGCTCGGCAAAATCATAGCGTTGCGCATCGCGGAACGCTTCTCGCGCCATGCCGCGCTCGGCCGTTTCTCCCCGCTTCGTTACGCGGAAGTTCCCGAACCACGCCTGCCCAATCCGCGCTGGCTGAAAGTCAGAAACCGCTTATGCGGCCTCTGCGGCACGGACATCCACTTCATGTTCGTGGAGATGGATCCGAAGTGCTACTCGGCAGCCATGCCGGGGGTCACCCGGCGTTATCTCGGCCATGAAGTGGTCAGCGAGGTGGTCGAATCGGGTGCCGAGGCGGAAGGCTTCCGTCCGGGCGACCGGGTTGCCATGCGCATTGACTGGCCGTCGTGTTTCCAGCTCGAAATCGAGCCGCCGTGCCCGCAGTGCGCCGCCGGGAACTACATGCTCTGCCAGAATCCCGGCCTGAAATCCCTGCCGGACGAGAACCGGGGCGGCGGCTTCTCGCCGTTCATGCTGATGCACCGCACGCAGCCGTTCAAGATTCCCGATGCGCTGTCCGATGATGCCGCCGTGCTGCTCGAACCGCTCGCCTGCGCGGTGCACGGCATCCTCAAGCTGAAACCGGCCGAGGGCGACCGGGTGCTCGTGCTGGGCGGGGGAACCATCGGCCTGCTCAGTGTGGCGGCGCTGCGCACGCTTGCACCGCGCGCGGACGTATCGTGTCTCGTGCGCTATCCTTTCCAGGCCCGTGTGGCCGGGCAGCTCGGCGCGCGCGTAATCATGGAAGGGCCGCAACTGTATCAGCGTTTGGCGGAACTCACCGGCGCGCGCTATGCCAAAGGCTACTTCGGCAACGAGATCCTGCTCGGCGGCTTCGACATTATCTACGACACAGTGGGCAACGACGGCAGTCTCCAGCATGCCCTGCGCTGGGCGCGGGGCGGCGGCAGCGTCGTGCTCGTGGGCATCAACTGGCAGCCGGGGAAGATCGACTACTCGCCCGTCTGGGCGCAGGAAGTAAACCTGATCGGCATCAACTGCCATGCCACGGAACCGGACGGTCGGAACTCGTTTGATATCGCCGCGCAGTTGCTCCTGAACGCTTGTGTGGATCCCGCCGGCGTCATCACGCATCGCTTTCCCATCGACCGCTACAAGGACGCCGTAAAGACCTTCCTGAACAAACGCACTTCCGAAGCCATCAAGATCG
>CAILVY010000089.1 GCA_903837785.1 Candidatus Hydrogenedentota bacterium | reverse complement strand
GCTTTTCTCGGTTTCGTCGTCGCAACTGCCATGGTTTTCCTCCACGGAGGGGGCTACACCGCCCCCCATCGCTTCGCCTGTTTATCCAATGCCGCCTTTTGGGCGACGAGTTCCATTACGCTCTCATGATTCTTGGACTGCTGGGCCGCACGAATGGCTGCGGACAACGCGTCCACCCGCGTCCGCAACCCGTCCTTTTCGAGGCGGTCCGTCTGCTTCGCCACCAGTTTCTCCGGGTCCTTGATGATCGCCGGATCGCCGTTGGCGGCTTCTGCATAAAGCCGCCGCGCGTCCTCCTCCTCGAAATCCTGAAGCAGCACGCCGCTCCGGCCCTCGAAGAGCCTGGCCAGCACCTGCTCCAGCGCACCCGTTCCGAGTGTCACGCCCCTTAGGGCCTCCCGGACCCGGTCCAGCAAATCTTCGTTGCTTAGTAACACTGTGATGAAGTCGCAATCATCCCGGCTAAGTGCTTTTTGTGCGGGCTTTTCCTGCGCCTTGACGGCAGGCCTTCGCACGCTGCGGCGCCGGAACGCATTGAACTCGCTCTGGCACGCCCATTCCGTTAGACCCAGCTCGCGCGCGATCCGCTTCACGTACTGATCAATGCGAAGTTCGTCGTCCAAGCCCTGGAGAATGGCAAACAACTCCTGGGCAACCGTGCTGCGGCCTTCGATGGTCTGCGTGCGCGCGTGGCTCATGCGGATGTAGAAGGTGACGAAGTCGCTCGCCTCCCGGACCAGGGCACGGAACGCTTCCGGGCCCTCGCGCCGGATGAAATCGTCCGGATCCTGGTTGTCCGGAAGAGCCATGGCCCGCACAGTCAACCCGGCCGCGCTCAGGATGCCCGTGGCCTTGATGGCCGCATTGATCCCCGCCGTGTCGCCGTCGTAAACCAGAACCACCTCAGGTACGTACCGCCGGATGAGGGAGGCCTGCTCCGTCGTCAGCGCCGTGCCGCAGGTGGCCACCACATTCTCGATTCCCGCGTCAAAGCAGCGCATCAGGTCAATATAGCCCTCGACGAGAATCGCGAAATCCTCGCGGCGCAACGCATCGCGCGCCTTGCTCAGGCCATAGAGCACCCGGCTCTTCTTATAGACGGAAGTCTCCGGCGAATTGACGTATTTCGCCGGGCTGTCATCCATAGCCCGGCCGCCAAACGCCACCACGTTCCCCGAGACGTCCTCGATGGGGAACATGAGCCGGTTCCGGAAGAAATCATAGAGGCGGCCGCTGTCGCCCCGCTTGAAGAGGCCCGATGCCTCGATGATGTTCGCCTGAAAACCCTGGCTGCGCGCCGAATCCAACAGATTGGTCCAGCCCTCCGGAGCGAAACCGAGGCCAAAGCGTCGAATGGTCTCGTCTTTCAATTGCCGGGACTTGAGGTACTGCCGCGCCGTACTGCCGCGCATGGGATGCTCCAGCAATTCGCGGAAATGCCGGCCGGCAAACTTGTTAAACTCGAGCAGGTGGGTCCGGGCCTGTTCCGCCTGCTCGTCCCGCTGGGTCAGGGCGGGAAGTCGAATGCCCGCGCGATCTGCCAGGCGCCGCAAGGCCTCGCCGAAACTCAGTCCCTCGTGCTCGATCAGAAATCCGAGGGCGTCGCCCCCTTTGCCGCACCCGAAACAGTGGAAGATTTGGCGCTGCCGGTTTACGGTGAACGAAGGGGTCTTCTCGTGGTGAAACGGGCACAGCGCCTTCAGGCGGCCGGGGCCCGCCGGCTTGAGTTCCAACGCCGCGCCGATGATATCGGCGATGTCGTTGGCGGCCAAGACCTGCGCCACGATGTCACGCGAGTATTTCTGCACGGGCACCTTGATAGGCCGGGTTATGGGTTGTGCAGGCGATAAGATCTCGCAAACCCTTCAAAAATAAGCCGTTGCATGGGCACTGGACAACGCAAAAGCCAAAACGGGCCCATTCGGGGACAGTTCTCCCCATGGACCTGTCAAGGTGTTTCGTATTTTAGCACACAACGGCCCGCTTGTCAAATAGAACTGGTCTCCCCTCGTGCGCACGCAGGAGTAAGATGACGTGTACGGCGCCACTTTTGCGTGCGCCCCTGAGTACGGAAGCAGGGGAACACGGCAGAGATCAACGAAGGCGAGGCAGGAGAGTCCTCCTGCCTCGCCGCCATTTTCCGCTGCTCAGAATACGGGGTTAGAAGCGGTCCGAGAACGGCTGGCTCTGCATGATGGCCATCGTGCGGCTGACGGGCCATGCCCCTGGGTACTTGATGAAGGCGACGTGGCCGTCCATGTACAGGCAGTTGCAGCCGCCCGGCACATGGTTGAATTCCTGGCCGATATCCGCGCTCACCCAGTCACACGAAACCGGAATCTCGCTTTGGGCCTTGGCGCTGGCCGCGGGGTTGTTGATATCAGTGATCATGAAGCGTTCGATCCCTTCACGCAGCCGATAGACCGTGAAATCCTGCCCCAGGGCATCGGGAACCGTTATGTCGCCATCGAAGTTGTTCGGATCCTCCAGGGTGCTGTACATGGTTCCAAAGAGGCTCACAATGGTCACGTTGTTGGTGAAGAGCCAATCAATTTGCGCCTCGAGGCCGAGATTCTGGGGAGGGTCGGGGAGGTCCACCACCCCCGGCTGCCAAGTGTTCCAGACCAGGTAAAGGTAAGAACAGCTTCCATCGTTGGGTTCGCAGGGATAGAAATCCTTGTTGCCAGCGCCCGTCGTCGGCACATAGGCCGACCCGTTCCACACCTGGGTGGCGTTGTCCGCCCGGTTGAACACGAGCGGAACGCTGTTGCCCGTGGTGGCCGAGGGGCACAGCAGGATGGCAGGGTCGGTCAGGTACTCGGGATAGGTCGCGGTGCAGTCAAAAATGAACTCGCCCGAAACTTGCCTGCCCGTGTCAATGGCGCCTGTGCCGGTGTTGATGCCGCAGTCCACGTACTTGCAGTGGGGGAATTTCTCGCCCTTCGCTTCATTGGAATACATCTTGCAGACCAACCCCAGTTGCTTGAGGTTGTTCTGGCAACTCGAACGCCGGGCCGCCTCGCGCGCACGGGCGAGGGCGGGCAGCAGAATCGCGGCAAGTATCCCAATGATTGCGATGACCACCAGCAGTTCAATTAGCGTAAAACCTTTCTTTTTCATAGCTTACGGACTCCTACGTTGTTTTGCCCCGCGCCTGGACACGCCTCCAGGAAAACATGGCCATTACACCGCCGATCTTTCTTGTCGTTCCGCGAAGACACGGCTGCATGCTCCATGTTTTCACCGAAAACGAAGTATCACGGTCCTTCACCTTATCCTTACTTTATACTGGAACCGCCGCCTCGTCAATCACTTTCTTCGTGAAACCAGACGAACCCGGGATGTCAGCCCGAGGCCCCACGGCCTCGACGCGGGGCCCCCATCCGGGGCGGCGAGCCGGCTCCAGAGGGTCCCGAGGCGCTGCGCAGGACGGGGGAAACGGACCGGGCGAAGGGGGCAAATACGGTATAGAAGGTGTTGACAAGGAAGGTGAACTGCGCTAGACTGACTGTTGACCTGTAGTGGAATTTAGTGGTGACGTGGCGTGTTCCCAAGGCGCT
>CAILVY010000088.1 GCA_903837785.1 Candidatus Hydrogenedentota bacterium | reverse complement strand
GCTGTACGACGACAACGGCAAGACGTGGGGCACCTGGGGCGGGGCCATCGCGATGGACCCGGGGGGGCCGAAATACCGGGAACATTTGATCGAACAGGCGCGGCGGCACCTCGAGAAGTATCCCGCGTCCGACGGGATCTGCATCGACCGCCTCGATTGGCTGCGCTTCTACAACCCGCGCGAAGACGACGGCGTAAGCTGGCGCAATGGCAAGGCGTGCCGATCGCTGTTTGTCTCGTGGAGGGACTTCATGCGCCAGCTCGCGCCGATGATGCACGAAGCGGGCAAGGTGATCTTCGTGAACAACCACCTGAAGCGGCTGGAACTGCTGCCGCTCGTGGACGGAATCTACTGTGAATTCGCCCAGAACGGCCGCGCGCTGAATGCCACGGGGCTCCTGTGCGTGCGCAAGCCCGCGATTGGCTGGACCGCCAGTGTGCAGGATCTTCGTCCCGACCCCGACGCGCTCTTTCAGCGCCATCTGCACCTGGGCGTTTTTCCGACAGCGCCGTTTCCGGAAAACGATCACACGATTACCCCGGACCCCTGGGCGGAACAGTACTATCAGGACTACGGCCCGCTGCTCGATGCGCTCCGCGGCCGGAAATGGGTCCTGCAGTCCGGAGTGCTTGCGGCGGACGGCGCGAAAGTGAATATCTTCGAAACACCCGGCGGTCTTGTCGTTCCACTCACTTTCGGCGGCAAGAATGCTTCTGCAAGGATCACGTTGAGCCACTTGCCCGTGTCCGCGGCCGTGAAAAGCTTCGCCGCGGACGTGATTCATCCGGGTGAACAGGCGTGGCGTTCCCTCGGCACATTGATCAACGGCCCCGAGATGTCGTTGGACGTTCCCCTGGCGCGCGGCTGCGCCATGCTCCGGCTGACGTCTTCCGGTCTTGCGCCCGAAGCGCATCTGGATGGCAAAGCCCTGCCGCCTGCGGATATGATGACTGCGGGAAACCGCCTCCACGTGGAGGCGGGACCGGGCGCGCATGAGGCTTCAGTGCGGTAGCAGATGGGTTCGGCGATTCTTGTGCAGGGAAACGAGAGCGGGAAAGATGCGCGATTGATGGGTTGCAGCAGGTTGTGCAGTAACGTCTCACCCCCCCTGCCCCCCCGCACGCGGGAGGGTGGATTGGGGAGCAGCACGCGGGGGGGTGGTTTGGGGCGTGGCACGCGGGGATTCGTGTATCGGGCAGCACGGGGGGGAGCGGGGAAGAGAACGCGAGCGGCCGCTCGCGCAGTGCTCCTGAACCTTGTTGTTATGGTCGTGTTTTGCCTTCCGGCAGGCGGTGCAGCGAGTTCCGGCCAGCTTCTGTCGGAACCTTCGCCCGGGGTGCGCGGCGACATCCAGATCTGGTCCTGGAACATTGCCGCGGCCAGTCTGGAGAAGCTCATTCCGAGTTTTCAGGAACGCTATCCGGGTGTGCGAATTAGCATCGACATGAACGGGTCAAGCGTTCAGTCGCGGTTCATGCTCTCGCTTTCGGCCGGGGTTGGCGCGCCCGATCTGTCGCAGCTTCAGGCGCGCGAGGCGCCGCGCTATGCGCTGACGGGCAAGCTCACGGACCTCACCGCGGTCGCCAGGAAGTACGAACGCGCCTTCGCGCCGTCGTTTTGGGACAGTTGCGTGCAGGACGGCCGCATCTATTCGATTCCGTGGGACATCGGCCCCTGCGCGGTCTACTACAAGCGCAGCCTCTTCACGAAGTACGGCATCGACCCGGAAGCCATCGAAACCTGGGAGGATTACGTTGCGGCGGGCAAAACGCTGCTCGAGCGCTCGAACGGCCAGACGAAGATGCTTTGCCTTGCCCTGGGCGGGCTCTCGGATTTCTTCGAGATCCTCCTACAGCAGAGCGGCGGACAGATTTTCGACGCCGAGGGCCGCATTGCCCTCTACTCGAACGAGACGCTGGAAAGCCTGACGGTGATCAAGAAAATCATGGACGCCGGCATTAACGCCAACATCTTCCCGTGGTCCTTTGAGTACTTTGCCTCGTTCAAGTCGAACAGCATTGCGACGTATCCCATGGCGTCCTGGTTCGGCGGCCTCATGCGCGATTACGCGCCGGACACTTCGGGCGACTGGGGCGTTTTCCGCTTGCCGGCGTTTCGGGCCGGGGGCCTGCGCAACAGCAACCTCGGCGGGTCCGTGCTGGTGATTCCCGCGCAGAGCACGCAGAAAGAGGCGGCATGGGCCTTCGCCGAATACGCGATGTGCACGCCGCAGGCGCAGCTGGATCAGTACCGCGATTTCGACCTGTATCCGGCACTTCTCTCCACGCATCAGGATCCGTTCTTTGACGAGCCCGTGCCGTTCTTCGGCGGGCAGAAGGTGCGGCGGCTCTTCTCGCTCGACATCGACAAGATTCAAACAATGAACCGAACCACGGACTGGATGGAGGCCGTGCGCTACATTGCACAGGCGTTGAGCAAATGGACCGCGGGCGAACGCGAGGCGCCCGAAATCGTGCTCGCGGCGCTGGAAGAGAAGCTGAGCCGCCGCCTGAACCGCCCCGTCGCCCCGGGTTCGCCGAGCGGAAAGGGCCGGCCATGAACGCGTCCCTGCTCCACCGGATTTGGGCGCATCGCCATTTCTATCTCTTCATCTCGCCCTTCTTTCTGCTCTTTGCAGTCTTCGGGCTCTATCCGCTCATGTTCTCCTTCTACTTGAGTTTTGTGCAGTGGGACGGCCTCACCCCGATGACCTGGGTCGGGCTCGGCAATTTTCAGAACATGTTCCATGACGAGATCCTGCTGACCTCGCTCTGGAACACGTTGATCATCGGCCTCCTGTACGTCCCCCCGATGTTCATCGGTGCGTTTGTCTTCGCGCTGCTGCTCAATTCCGCGTGGCTCCGATGCCGCGGTCTCTTTCGCGCCGCCTTCTTTCTTCCGGTGGTGACGCCGATGGTCGTCGTCGCCATCGTGTTCGGCCTGCTGTACGGCCAGGAAATGGGCCTGCTCAATTACCTCGCGGTCAAGCTCGGCTTCGCCCGCATTCCTTGGATCGTCAGCGAGGAGTGGTCGAAGATCTCGGTTTCCGTGCTGCTCGTGTGGCGCTGGACCGGCTACAACATGGTGCTGATGCTCGCGGGACTGCAGGGCATCTCGAACGAGTACTACGAGGCCGCGCGCATCGACGGCGCGAACGCGATCCAGCGCATGTGGCACATCACGATCCCGCTGATGCGCCCCGTGTTCATCTTCTGCTCGATCATGTCGCTGATCGGGACGGTGTACATGTTCGACGAGGTGTTCGTGATGACGCAGGGCGGCCCCGGCACTTCCACCACGAACTTCGGCCTCTACCTCTTCAATGTCTCCTTCACGGACTTCAAATTCGGCTACGCCTCGTCGATGGCCTATACGATCGCATTCTTTGTGTTTCTTGCCTCGTTGCTGATCTTGCGCCTCAGAAAATCGGGAACGGAATAACAGGATATGATGTCACGCCGGACACGCCAAATCCTGCTGCGCTTGCTCACGTATGTGATGCTCGCCGCGCTCGCCGCGCTGTTCCTGTTCCCCTTTTACTGGCTCCTCATTTCCGCGTTCAAGGCCAAGGATCAGATCTTTGCGCTGCCGCCGCAGTGGTGGCCCAGTCCCTGGCGTTTCGTCAACTTCGCCAGCACCTTCGAGAAGACCAATATTGTCCGCGCGTTTTTCAACTCGACTGTCATCGCGGCGGGACACTGCACGCTGGCGCTCTTCCTGTGTTCCCTTGCGGGATTCGCCTTCGCGAAGTACCCCCAGGCGCCCGGCCGCGACAAGCTCTTCGCCTTTGTGCTGGCCACGATGATGATTCCCGGGGCAGTCACGCTGATTCCCGTGTTCGTCGTGCTGTGCAAGCTGCATGCCGTCAACACGTACTGGGCGATGATCGTCCCCGGCGCGGCGAGCGCCTTCGGCATCTTCTGGATGCGCCAATATGCCGCCGAGAATATTCATAACGATCTGCTCGACGCGGCGCGCATCGACGGATGCGGCGAATTCACGATCTACTGGCGCATTGTCCTGCCCATTCTGCGGCCTGCTCTCGCGGCGCTTGGCATCCTCCTCGTCATCGGCAGTTGGAACAACCTGATGTGGGCATTCATCGTCCTGCGCACGAAGAACATGTTCACGCTGCCCCTGCTGATCTATCTGCTCAATTGCGAAAACCGCACCCCCTTCGAACTCATCATGGCCGCCAGCCTCCTCGCGACACTGCCCCTCGTCGCCGCCTTCCTCCTCTTCCAGCGGCAGTTCATCCAGGGCATCACCGCCGGCGCCATCAAGGGATAACCAACCAGAGGATCACTGTCGTTGACCAGCATGAGCAACGAGTCTTCTGGGGGGGAATCTTTCGCCGGGGGATTGCTTCGGCGGCCTATGGCCGCGAAACCATCCCAGGGAAAGAAGGAGAGCCTGCTCTAAATCGGGAGCTCCGTGATCGTGTCGCTGCTGAAGAGCACGGTGCGTTCATCGATTTTCTTCGCGCCGTTCTTCAGATAGCCCGCGATGGGTTTACCGTCATACACGCGGATCTCGAGTTCATACGGGGGCGCCATGCGCACGGGCGGAATGGACCGGATGCCGGCGACCGCTTGGGCGGCTGTATCGCGGATAACCGCGTGTGCCGCTTCCGGCGAGAGATGCCGCGCCAATTCCAACCCGAGGCCCCACTTCACAATGGCCCCGTGGATCTCCGGCACGAGCGCCCTGGCCTCGGCGATAGCCTTGTCGTCGCCGGCTATGAACACCGCCGGCACGCCGAGGGTCCCGGCCATGATCGCGCGCGCGCCGAATTCGCCGACCGGGCGCCCGTTCAACTTGAAGTACTCGACCGTGCGTGACGAATACGTGTGGCACAGCGGGGCATCTTCCGTGCCCGCCATCGCGTGCTGACCCACGAAGAAGAGCGCGTCAAACGTGTTGTCCAGGAAGTACGGGGCCTTGATCGGCCCGCGCGCAATCAGTTGCGCCTTGGCATGGAATTCGAGAATGTCGATACCGCCGCTTCCGTGCCCGTCCCAGACGACGACCTCCGCGCCGGGCGCGGCGTCGAGAATGCCGTCGACGGCAGCGTTGACCTCGCGCGTGAGCAGCGTCATCGCCTTCGCCTTGGACTCCGGCGTGGCTTCATCCCGCGTCTGATCCCACCGCGAAACCATGGCCACGCCTTCAAGATCCGTGATGATGAAGATCTTCGGGGGCTTTCCGGAAGTTCCCGCCGGCTTCGGTTCCGGCGGCGACGGCGCCTGGGCGAGTCCATTTCGGGCCATCGCCGCGCCTGCGGCGCCTGCGGTGATCGTCTGAAGAAACCCGCGCCGTGAACTGCGTGTCATGGCCTGCCTCCTCTCTGTCACACGGCGGTGCCGCCGTCACACGTAATGATGGCGCCGGTGGTGTAGCTCGCGGCGTCGGAGGCGAGGTAAAGCACCGCGCCGACAATCTCCTCAGGTTGCGCGTGACGGCCCATGGGGGCGCGCTGCACGTAGTGGTCGTGAATTTCGGGCGTGTTGATGAGCACGGAGGCGAAGCGCGTGTCCGTGAGGCCTGGGCAGACGCAGTTGCAACGCACGTTCGTCGCGCCCAATTCTTTCGCAATCACTTTCGTGAGCATGATCACGGCGGCCTTGGACATCGAGTAGACGCCCATCATCGGCGAGGGGGTCAATCCTTCAATCGACGCGATATTGACGATTGAGCCGCCGCCCTGTTCTGTCATCATCTGCGCGGCGCGTTGCGCCATGAGGAAGTAGCCCTTGCAGTTCACTTCGAAGGTCTTGTCGAACGCCTCCTCCGAAGCCCCGATGAACGGCCCGAAGTAGGGATTTGTCGCAGCGTTGTTCACGAGGATATCCAGGCGTCCGAATTCCGCCTGGATGCGGGCGAAGAGCGCGTCGACCTGTTCGGCCTTGCCCGCGTGACAGGCCATGGCAAGCGCCTTTCCCCCTTCCGCGGCGATTGCCTGGGCCACTTTGTCCACGGCGTCCTGTTTGCGCGAGGACAGCACGACGGTTGCGCCCTGCGCCGCAAAGGCCTGGGCGATCGCCTCGCCGATACCCCGGCTTGCGCCGTTGATCAGCGCCACTTTCCCCGCCAGACTGAAATCAAGCATCGGTCTCTCCTTCTGGTTTGCCGCTGGGAACAGCAGGGGCGCTGTCAGTGCGCGCTCCCGCCGGATTCCTGCAAGTATGCGCTCAATTCGTTTCTGCATGCCTGGAGCAGTTCTGCCGAAAACCCGGCCGCGGCTTGCACGAGGACTGCCGCGCCGGCGGTGTCGCCGCGTTTGAGAAAGGCGAGGAGCCGCTCGCGATAGGCCGTGGTGAAAGCCGCCCGGTCGCAGACCGCAGAAAGATCCGGCGGCAACGGGGCCTGCTGCTCGACAATCAGGTCGATGCAGCGGGACAGGGCGGGAGCATAGTCCGGTTTCAGCCTTATCGCCTGATGATAAAACGCGAGGGCCGCGCCCACGTCGCCCTCGGCCTCGGCGAGCAGGCCCAGGTGATAGGCGCTGCTGAACGATCCCGTGCCGCGCACGTCCTCCAGGGCCGGGCCGAGCCGGATGGACTCGAGATAGGCCGCGCGCGCACGTTTCAAGTTGCCCAGCATAAGGTGGACATAGCCCATGGCATGATAGAAGTCCGCGCGGCGCGTGCCGGCGTGCGCGCGGCGCGCGTGCTCTTCCAGCAAGGCCGCGGCCTGGTCGGTCTTGTCCGTGTTCACGTACGCATAGGCCAGCGACACGGCGAGTCCGGTTAACACTTCCCGCGAGACCGGTCCGAGGCGCCCTTGCGGCGCGGCGCCTTCCTCAAAGCGGATGAGCCGGGCAGCCGTTTCCAAGGCCGCGGCGGCCTCGCGGTATTCCTTGAGGCTGAAGTGCGCCTTGCCCAACTGATAGAGCACGTACTCGTCATTGGGATGCCGCGCCGATTCCGCTTCGAGGAGGCGCTTGTTGCGCGCAGCCTTTTCTTCGATGTGCAGATAACCGGAATGCAGCAGGCGAACGCCGGTGGGCGCGGACAGCTTGACGCCGGTGCGCGGGAGTATCTGCTCGTGAATCGCCCCTTCGTAGTGGAAGGTCGCGCGGGGAAAGAAACGTTCGGTCTGGTCGATCACCTCCTGTGCAGAGGCGCCCGCTCCAACGACGTTTACGATCTCAACCGTGCCCACGGTCCGCGCATCCCTGTTTTCAACAAAGGCGCTCAGGAAGTGTCCGGCCGCTTCGGGATCTTCGATTTGCTCGTCGGCGTCAATGCCGAGCACCCAGTCGCTTTGGGCATGCTCCAGGGCGAAGTTTCGCGCCGCGGCAAAATCCTCGCGCCAGGCGCAGTGGCACACCCGGGCTCCGTATGCTTCGGCAATCGCAATGGTGCGATCCGTCGATCCCGTGTCGCACACCACGATTTCATCGGCGGCGCATCGCAGCGACTCGAGGCAGGCGCCCAGAGTGTCTTCTTCGTTGCGTACAATAAGAACAGCGGCAATACTGGGCATGGCGAGGGGTTTCCCGTTCCACTCCCGGCATGGTAATTCCCGTTTCAGAAAGAGTCAACCACGCCCTTCCCGCCGCTCAGCCCGTGCGGCTGCCGGTGGAGACGAGCGGCGCCGCTCGTTGGCCGATCAGGATGTCCCGGGTGCCCGTGTGCAGGAGCAGTAACGTCGCCCGCGGGCGCGACTCCCGCTCCCGGCAGGCGCCCTGCGGCTTGGGGCAATCGCAGACCGCCGTGCAGATCATGCCGTACGGATGGCCGGGGTCGTAGCGGAGCAGCACGCCGCACGCGCGGCCACATCCGCCGGTCACCTGCTGCAAGGCGGAACAGAATCCCCCTGCCCAGGTCCGGTCCTGCGCCTGGTTCATCCCCCGTACAAACACCTCCATTGCGCCATGGGGATACCGGCCGGCCAGGTCCGACTCAATCCATTTCCCGGCAGCATCGGGTTCCGAGCAATGTTTCCACAGCGTCTGACTCATGTGCCGCCTCCGGGTTGGGCATTTCGCCGCCGCGTTGCCCAAGCGACTGTCGTGCCAAATGGGCGGGATTGTCCCGCAGAATGCCTAAGTGATGCTGGGCCAGAGACTTGAATATGTGCTCCGGGGATTCTCGGTCGAAGTGCCCCAAGGTTTGGAGGCGCGCTTTCCACTTTCCGGACATGAGAATTCCGGAATCCGGAAAAGGCGTTGGCCCGGTGGACTGATGCCCACCGGGCCGCGCTGAGACCCTATGCTGCGGATGCCGCGAATCAGGTGCGCTCGTCGAAGAGCAGTCCCTGAATCTGGCGGAACCGCGCGGCAATGCGAAGCATTTCCTCGGGAGGAATCTGCTTGATCACCTCATTGTTCTCATCGAGAATGCGTGCCACGATCCGATTGCTTTCCCGGTCCACCCGCAAGGAGGTGTGGGTCGGCTTCAGACCGGACACGGCCACAGATGTACTCGCGGCTTGCGATGCCTGTTCCTCGGCCGGCTTCTCGGCGGGCCGTTGGGGCGCTGCCGCGGAAGCCGCTTCGCTGCTGCGAAGCTGGGGAGCAGGGGTACGCTTCACAGTGGAAGCGAACAGGGCCGCGAGATCCTGTCCGTTCACGCCATTAACTCCCATGCTCCGTCTCCTGTGTCATCCGTCTAACGCAAGAGCGTCAAAGCGGTTTGCGGAACCACATTGGCCTGGGCCAGCACCGAAGTGCCCGCGCTCACCAGGATCTGGTTCCGGGTGAAGCGAATGGTCTCCTGCGCGATGTCCGCGTCGCGAATGGCACTCTCGGAGGCGGAAGCATTCTCCTCCTGGATGCTCAGCGTGTTGATCGTGAATTCCAGGCGGTTCTGATACGCACCCAGCGTGCTCCGCAGCGTATTCACGCTTTGGATGGCCGTATCCACGGTGCTGATGGCCGCGACCGCCAGCGCGGCGGTCGAGACTGCCAGCGAGCTCACGCCCAAATCGTTGGTCTTGGCGCCAGTCATGGTGATCGCCAGCACCTGGCTCGTGTACGCGCCGGACTGGAGTGTCACGGTCTGCACCGCACTGAGCACGCGCAAGCCGTTGAAATCCGTGTCCATGGCGATGCTGTCAATCTGGCCCAACAACTGCTTGACTTCATTGTGGATCGCCGAACGGTTGCTGGTGCTCTGCGTGCCGTTCGCCGCCTGGACGGCCAGCTCGCGGATACGCTGCAGGATGTTGCCGGTCTCGCTCAGGGCGCCTTCCGCGGTCTGAACGAGGCTTACGCCATCCTGGCTGTTGCGCACGGCCATGTCCGAACCGTTCACCTGCGAACGAAACCCCTCCGCAATGGCCAGGCCGGCCGCGTCATCGGCGGCACGATTGATGCGCAGGCCACTGGAAAGGCGTTCCAGCGAGCGGTTCAGTTCCGTGGTGGACGAACGCAGGATACGGCCTGCATTCAGTGCGGCGATATTCGTGTTGATGCGAAGTCCCATATTCTATCCTCCTTGAGCTTGATGTGGGGTATCCCTAACCCACGGCTCGGTTTGCCCTTCCGAAGAAGGACCCCCGCAACGCCGCGCCCGGAATGCGGAAACCGCCGTCCGGTCACGGCCCTGGCGGGCTATGTCTACATCCTTGTTATGCGAGGCGGGCATCCCTTCGCCTGCCTCTCTCCGTGACAGCCCGCGCACACGCGAAACCGAAGCTTCGCGCGGGGCTGTGGCGTCTCACCTCCTTTCAGGTCAGTTACAGGCGCTTCGAACTCCGACGGAGGACAGAGTCCGAAGCGCCGTCCAAGACCTGCGATTCAATGGCCGGCCGGCCGCGGATGCGCGGCTACCCGAGCAACTGAAGGGCGGTCTGTGGCACCACATTGGCCTGCGCCAGCACGGAGGTACCGGCACTCACCAAGATCTGGTTCCGCGTGAAGCGAATGGTTTCCTGGGCGATGTCCGCGTCCCGGATTGCGCTTTCCGACGAGGAGGCGTTCTCCTCCTGGATCGACAGCGTGTTGATCGTGAACTCGAGCCGGTTCTGGTACGCGCCCAGCGAGCTGCGGAGCGTGCTCACGCTCTGGATGGCCATGTCGATCGTGCTGATCGACGCGGTCGCGAGCGCCATCGTGGACACGCCGATGTTGTTCACACCCAACTCATTGGTCTTGGCGCCCGTCATGGTGATCGCCAACACCTGGCTCGTGTAGGCGCCCGCCTGAAGCGTCACCGTCTGGGGCGAACTGAGCACGCGAATGCCGTTGAAATCCGTGTCAATCGCGATGCTGTCGATCTGACCCAGCAGCTGCTTGACTTCATTGTGGATGGCCGCCCGGTTGGTCGTGCTTTGCGTGCCGTTGGAGGCCTGAATCGCCAGTTCGCGGATGCGCTGCAGGATGTTCTGCGTCTCGCTCAGCGCACCTTCCGCCGTCTGCACCAGGCTGATGCCGTCCTGCGTGTTGCGCTGCGCCATGTCCGTTCCCATCACCTGGGAGCGAAACCCTTCCGCGATCGCGAGCCCTGCGGCGTCGTCTGCGGCGCGGTTGATGCGCAGGCCGCTGGACAGGCGCTCCAGGCTCCGATTCAAGTCGATGGTCGAATTGCGGAGCACTCGCGACGTGTTGAGCGCCGCCATGTTCGTATTGATGCGAAGTCCCATAGTATCTTCCTCCATGAGTCGTCGTCGAGGGTGTCCCTTTCCCTCGCTATGTCCCTTGTCTCCAATGCGTCACGGGCGCGCGGCACACGAAGCCGCGTTGCCCGGTCTTGTCAGCCCTCCTTTCTCCGCCCCGTCAACGGATGCCGGGCGGCCGGACCCGGAACGGCAAATTCCGGCCGCCCAGCTCAAACGCGTTAACGGCCGAGCAGTTGCAGTGCGGTTTGCGGTATGACGTTGGCTTGCGCCAGCACCGACGTGCCCGCACTCACCAGGATCTGGTTTCGGGTGAACTTAATCGTCTCCTGCGCGACGTCCGCATCGCGGATCGCGCTTTCGGACGAAGACGAATTCTCGGACTGGATGTTCAGCGTGGTGATCGTGAATTCGAGCCGGTTCTGGTAGGCGCCGAGCGTGCTGCGCAGCGTGCTCACGCTCTGGATCGCCAAGTCCACCGTGCTGATGGCGGCATTCGCCAGGGCCATGGTGGACACCGCGACGCTGCTCACACCCAGCTCATTGGTCTTGGCGCCGGTCAGCGTGATGGAAAGAACCTGGCTCGTGTACGCCCCGGACTGAAGCGTCACGGTCTGGGGAGAACTGAGCACGCGGATCCCGTTGAAATCTGTGTCCAGGGCAATGTCGTCGATCTGGTCGAGCAACTGCCGGACTTCATTGTGGATGGCCGCACGGTTGGTCGTGCTCTGCGTGCCGTTTGAAGACTGGATCGCCAGTTCGCGAATGCGCTGCAGGATGTTCTGTGTCTCGCTCAGCGCGCCTTCCGCCGTCTGGACCAGGCTGATGCCGTCCTGCGCGTTGGCCGAGGCCACCGAAGCCCCGCGCACCACCGATTTGAAGCCTTCGGCGATGGCCAGGCCCGCGGCGTCATCCGCGGCGCGGTTGATGCGAAGGCCGCTGGAAAGGCGTTCCAGCGACTTGTTGAGGGAGAGGGTCGATCCGCGCAGAACCCGAGCGGTATTGAGCGCGGACATGTTGGTATTGATGCGAAGTCCCATGATGTCATCCTCCGTGAGTGGTTGCCTGTGCGCGTCCCTGCGCACCTATGTTTCTGCCGGGCTCGAGCTCCCTCCAGCGTCGAAAGATATCTCCCTCTTCGCCGGTCCCATTGAGAGCATTCGAACCGTGATCCAAAACCCTGAGCAGCTTCCCCTGGTGTCCCATGCCCGCAGTCCGGCGCCACGTCCCATCATGGCATCCCCTGCGGTCAATCCAGGTGCACTACATTCTTCTTGATTCCCTCCAGGAGGCGCGTACGTCCTGTAACGGCTCCTGAGAACCCATATCATCTCACCCTTCAACTATCCACCCGCACACCTTGTCCAAGGTGTCCCATACCGGTTTGTCCAGGCCGGTGAAGCTTATCCTCCGTGTTGCCTGCGCCGCATCCTTGCGTTCGAATCTTCAACCTGTCGAGCGGGCCTGTTTCCGCTTACCTGAAGGTTTTATCGGCAACTTGAGCGAAAACTTTAGAACTTTCTTTTCGGGCTTTCCTGCGGGGCTTTCGGGGCGGCTTCCGGCCCAAATAAGTCATTTATTGACAAGGTCTTATGCAGCGCAGAAAGAGCAGAGATCCGCATTGGCGGGCGCCAAAAGAGGCGAAAACAGGCCCCTGTTTCCATTCCGATCTCAGCATAAAGATGAAGAAGTGCCCTTGGTCTTGGGGACGGAGGGGTTAGGTCCAGCCTAAGCTCGGCCACAAGAGAAACGCCGGCCATACAGAGCATGGCCGGCGGGTCACTTTGAAGGGCGTTCGGATCTTGAGTGTCGCGGAGGATTTAATTGTGAGTGGTGGCCGGGACGTGAAGACGGCTATCGTCCGAGCAACTGGAGCGCGGTTTGGGGGATGACATTGGCCTGGGCCAACACGGAGGTGCCCGCGCTCACGAGAATCTGATAGCGGGTGAAGCGCATGGTTTCCTGTGCGATATCCGCATCGCGGATCACGCTTTCCGCGGCCGAGGAGTTTTCGACCTGAATCGTGAGCGTATTGATCGTGAATTCGAGGCGGTTCTGCAGCGCGCCGAGATTGCTGCGGAGGATGCTCACGCTGCGCAGGGCGAGGTCAATCGTGCTGATGGCCGTGCTGGCGAGCCCGATGCTGGAGACCGAGACTGCGTTGATGCCCAGGTCATTGGTCTTGGCGCCCTGCACGGTGATGACGAGGGCTTGGCCGGGTTGCGGTCCCGCCTGGATGGTGACGGTCTGCCCTGAGCTCAGCACGCGAATGCCGTTGAACTCGCTGTCCGTGGCGATGTCGTCGATCTGCTGCAGCAGTTGCTGCACTTCGCCATCCAGCGAGGCGCGGTTGGTGGTGCTGTTCGTGCCGTTGGCCGCTTGGACCGCCAGCTCGCGAATGCGCTGAAGAATGTTCGAGGCTTCGCTCAAGGCGCCTTCGGTGGTCTGCACGAGGCTGATGCCGTCCTGCGAATTGCGTTGGGCGACTTCCGAGCCCCGCACAATCGAACGGAAGCCCTCCGCGATGGCCAGACCGGCGGCATCGTCCGCTGCGCGGTTCACGCGCAAGCCGCTCGACAGGCGTTCGAGGGTTTTGGTGAGGTCAAGCGTGTTCCGGCGCAGAATCCGGCTGGTGTTGACCGCGGCGATGTTGGTATTGATCCGAAGACCCATGGCGTGCTTCCTCCGTGAAGTCGGGTTTGCCTTTGCCTCCTTGCATCGGCGGGAGCTCTTGGCTTCCTTGCCGTCAAGCTCCAAGACCTCTTATCGGCAGGCCGGAGAGGATCTTTAGGCTGCGCGCCGGAAACGGGCGGCCTGCGGCACAGACAGTCGCGAAGGCGGCCCGCTCATTGAAAATGTCCGGGGGCTCTGTCATGCTGCAGGCGCGGCGGGATTCGGACGCAATACGGCGCCTGCGGCGGCCCGTCTTGCGAACCCGCGAGGCAGGACTGGCGCACGCCGAACGATATCGTGCGAAACGGGAAATGAACGGGGATGGACGCCCATCCGATGCGACACAGATTACGCGAGTGGCTGATAAACGGCGCGGTTCTGGCGATCACGCTGGGATTCCTGCTGCTCGTGTCTGAGATCGGGCTCCGCGTTTATGAAGCGCGCCTCATGAAGGGGCCGCGCGGTTCCGAGGGGGACGGGCTTCGGCGTGACGTGGTCCTCGACAACACCTTGTTTCATCAGCCGGACCAGCCGGTCCCCTCGGCGTGGGACAGCCGCGGTGAGAGCGTTCTCCATATCCGGTCCTCGAATCCTCGGCTGGTGTATGAACTGCGTCCCCATGCCTCGCTGCTCAACGGGCTCATTTCCATTAACGGGAGCGGATTCCGGGACCGGGAATTTGAGATTCCCAAACCGGTCGGCGTCCATCGCATCCTTGTGGTGGGGGATTCCATCACGTTTGGATGGTTCGAGCAGGTGGATCAAACCTATCCGAAGGTCCTTGAGCGATTGTTGAACCAGGACGGGGCGAAGGCACGGCGCATTGATGTCTGCAGCTTGGCCGTCGGCGGCTACAACGCGGCCCAGGAACTTGAACTCATCAAGACGAAAGCGCTTCCGCTGCAACCGGACCTCATCATTCTCGGCGCTTGTGTCAACGACGGGGAGATAGGCAATGACGCCGGCCTCTGGCGCCACTTCACGCGCAGCCGCTTGCGGACCTACGATTTCCTGCGGCTCCGTTGGATGCGGGTGTACTGGATGCTGCGCCACGAGGATATCGTTGAGACCGCGTACGAGGAGCTGGCCGCGTGGAGCAGGGAACACCACTTGCCGGCGCTGGTGGTGGCCTTTCCGGGCCGCAATGCCGAAGGTGGCGTCGATCCGCGGGGTGCCGAGTTGATCGACAAGGCCCGACGTCATGCATTGCCCACGCTGGACCTTTCGGATGCTTACAGGCGATGTGGATTGGAGAAGGCGCTGCACGAGGATGGACTGCATCCCACCCAGATTGGCTACTCGGTGGCCGCCACGGAGATTGCCCGCTATCTGCGAGAAAACCTGTCCGCCCAACTGGGACTGTAGAGGATACGTCATGAGCAAGAACGACACCCGATTCAACAGGAGGAGATTCATGGAAGTGTGCGCGGCAGCCGGTGCGGCGGCGGCCTTCCGCGCGCGCGGGGACGGGCCCAAAGCGGTATCCGTGCGTGACTACCACCTCAGCATATCCGTGGAAGCGCTTGAAGCGGATCCGGACCGGATCCGCCTGGCACAGCAGGCGGGGGTGGGCAGCCTGTGGATTGCGGGATTCTTCTACGGGCATTGGCCGTATCCGCTGGAGAAGATTCAGGCCTGGCGGCGGCGCGTTGAAGCGGCGGGTTTGGCCGCACACATGATCAACGTTCCGCTCGGCCATCCCGGCGATGCGTTGGGTTCCTCGTCGGGGTCTTTCCCCCTTACGGCCCCGGGCCAGTGGCACGCCGCGGTACGTCCGGACGGGTCGCGTTATTCGGGCACCTCGCTGCATCCGCCCGCGACCGAGGAGAACGTGCGGGCGCTGCAGGCGATACGCGACCTTGGCGTGAAGCGCCTGTTTCTCGATGACGACTTCCGGCTGGCCACAGGACCGGGTGTCATCGGGGGGTGTTTCTGCGAGGAACACCGGGCGGATTTCATCAAGACCCGGGGATACGGCGCGGGCCAGTGGGACGAATTGCTGGATGCGGTGAAGAACCGGCGCCTGAGCCCGGTGCTTCGGGCCTGGGTCGAGTACACCTGCGATCAGCTCACGGCGTGTTTCCGCGCGCAGCAGCAGGCGGTTCCGGATATCGAACTGGGCAATATGGTCATGTACTTCGGGGCGGAGAAGGCCGGCATTCGGCTTTCGGATTACCGGGGCGTCCCGTTCCGTGTGGGAGAAATGATGTTTGACGACAAGAGCTTCGGCCAGCTCAAGAACAAGACCGCCGAACTCTTCAGTTGCCTGTTTCACCGGCGTTTTGCGCCCCCGGATTGGGCGTACAGCGAAACCACGGCTTATCCATCCGATCGTCTGTCGGCACGGAACATGGCGGGAAAGCTCGCGGTTTCCACGATCGCCGACGTGCGAAATTCCATGTTCATGTCGGGTGTCACCGCCTTTCCCAACGCGCATTGGGACGTTCTGGCGCCCGCCATGCGGAAACATGCCAGGATTCATGAGCAGCTTGCAGGCCACGTGCCGCGGGGCCCGTTCAAACACTACTGGGGCGAGGCCAGCCGATTCGTGGGCGACGACAATCCCTTCAGCCTGTTTCTGGCCTCGGGCGTGCCGTTTGAGGTCACGGATGTCTTGGGTGACGACGGCGTGGTCTTCTTATCGGACGCGGATGCCCGGAATCTTGCCCCGGGGGCCACGCGAAGCACGTTCATCGCCCGGTCCGGCGCCGGACTCCCGCCCGGGGTCCGGGCCATGGAAGAGGACCTGCCCGCCATCTTTGCGCTGAAACGTGAGATGGCGCCGACATTGCAGGAGGTTCCGCATGTGACAGAGGAGAAGCCGGTCGTCTGTGCCTGGTATCCCAGTGCGCGCAGCGTGCTCCTGTGGAACCTGTCCGAACAGCGCGAGATTTTCGAGTTACGTTTCGGGGATGTGCGACGGAGTGTCCCGGTAGAGGGGCTGGATGTGGAGCTGTTGACCGGCTTGGGTTGAGCCCGGGGATTCTGGATTTCGGTCCGTGTGGAACTTAGAAAACTATTGACAATCCAGCTTCATGCGTGCATACTTAGTGAGTACAAACCCGTGGGAGGTGCGTGAAGTACTCGCGGTCAAGCGGCAGGGAGTGCGAGAATCACTTCCGCAGTCGGGGAATCGGAGTAAGTCAAGGGGTCTTAGGGTCGGCAAGAAGGGTGGCAGCTCGTAACGAGGGGCAACCTCAACAACACGTTCCGCCGTGAGACGAGCTGTATCCCGGTTTAGGAGCACGTTCGTGATGCAGTGTAACGCAAGGGTGGCCGAGTTGCCGGAAGACAGTCATGCGTTGGAGCGGGAATTGGCGGTGGGGACCATGGCGTTCCTGGACATTAACCCGCGGAGCGGGACGCCCACGCGGTGCCGGACCGCAATTCGGGGATGGAATCCCGGGCACTCGGTTTATGTTGACAAGCCAAGCGCCAAATCGGGGATTATGCTGCGGCACAATCAACCATGCGCACTCCGCTTCATTCGTGACGGTGTGGTGTGGGGATTCCTGAGCAACATCCGCGATCCGGCGCCGGAACGTGCGGACCGCGTTCTCCGGCTGGGCTGGCCCCTCGAATGTTCGCACCTTCACCTGCGGCGATTCGAGCGGGTGCGGGTGAGCATCCCCTGCAGCATCGATTTTACGGATGGCAGTTCCGTCCAGGCCTCTATCCGGGACATCAGTTGCGGGGGCTGTGGACTCGTCACGGACGTCCCGTTGGCGCACGGCAGCCAATTCTCCCTCACGTTCACGTTGCCGGACGGCCTGCTCGTCGAGAGCATCGGAGCCGAGGTGCGGAATGTCCGCCCGATCTCGTCCAGCGAATGCCTCTATGGCTGCCAGTTCAGCAATTTGCAGGAATACGAACGCTCAGGCATCGGCCTCTTCGTGGTCAAGGCGCTGACGCTGGAACGGGGCCACGAAAAAACATCGGCGCGGGTGCTCCTGTTGTCGAACGACCAGCGGGACGCCGACACGATGCGTGTCGCGGCGAGCGGCACGGATTACGAGATTGTACTGGCGCAGAGCGTGGTCGATCTCTTTTTTCAAATGCGCGCCTTCCCGCCGCGTGCCCTGCTGATTCATGCTCGCCAGACGTTACTGCCGGCGGATGAGGTTTGCCGGGTGGTCAAACAAACGCCCGGTTTCGACCGGCTGCCGGTCATCGTCTACGGGAACGAGGCGGCGCTCATCCGTGAAGCGGTATGCGCCACCGGAGCCACGCTGTATATGGAAGAACTGAGCGATTCACCGGTAATACGGTCGCTCCTGAATCATTCCATCGACCGATCTGACGCAGAAGAGCAGGCACACGCCGAACCCGAGACCATGGCCAAAGGCGAGGCGCAGACAGCCTGAGCCGGCAGGGCCGCGACAGCCCGACCTCAAGAGCGTTCAACAGAATTCGAAGCCCGCGCCCGGAGGGCATAGCCCCCGATCAAGTGCCCATGCCGCAATCCGGCGCAGGCTGTCGGCTTCGGCGCCCCCGATTCGAAACGACAGGGCGGTCAACGCCTGCACCGCATCGGCAGCGCCAATCTCGAATCGCCGCTCCGCCTGCTGCGCGAGCTCGTCCAAATCTGCCAATCCGCGTTGATGGGCCTGCGCCAGGACACGCCGCAGGCGCGGATAGGGCGCTCGCGGGCGGCACGCCCATAGCCAGAATACGATCGGCAATGCCTCTCCCGGCGATGCAAGGAATTCCGGCGTCCGATCCTCGCCCGCCTCCGCCATTTCGAGCAGCCGCCGGGCCGCCTCAACCTGCCGAAGGGATTCCGGCATGGCGGCTATGCCGATCCCCGGCACCACGCGGCATGGCCCGAAGCGCAACGCTTCGAGTGGCGGCAGCAGCGCAACATCCAGCAGATGCCTCTGCAGCCGCTCGCAGAGCACGGGTACCGGCCACTCCTCAAAATCGGCCTCCGCGGAAGCATCCAGGCCGCAGGTAAGCACGCGGGTGCAGAAGGCCGGCGGAGCGCCGATGCGAAGCTTCGATGTGTCCAATGGGCCCATGCGGCTATTGTTCGCGCCGCCGCTGTGGAAGTCAACCGGGGGGATTGTGCAATATCCGGAGGCGTGGTAGGCTGCAATGAGGAAAACGTGAAGGTGCGCCGCGTATGAGGTTGTACGGAATTACGGGTGGAACCGGCAGTGGCAAGTCCGAAGCCGCGAAACGTTTTGCGGAGCGGGGCATCCCCGTCATTGACGCGGACCTTGTGGGCCACGAGGTGATTGCGCCGGGCGGCGCGGCGGCCGAGCCGGTCGCCCGTGTCTTCGGCGAAGCGGTGTTGACAGGCGGACAGATTGATCGCGTGAAGCTGAGCGCGGTCGTGTTCCGCGATGCGGCGTCCTTGCAGAAGCTGAACACTATCGTGCACCCGCTCATCTTCGGGGAAATCGGCGCGCGCTGCGCCCGGCTGCACGAGGCGGGGCATCATGCGGTGCTTGTCGATGCCGCGCTGCTTGGCGAGAACGGCGCACGCGAACAATGGCTTGCGGGACTGATCCTCGTGCTGGCTTCGCGCGACGCCCGTACGCGGCGCCTGGCCGCTTCCCGCGGCATTGCGGAAGAGGAGATTGCGCGCCGCATGGCGGCGCAAACGCCGCCCGAACATAAGATCCCGATCGCGGACTGGGTGATTGAGAACAACGGCAGTATCGAGGAATTGTACGCGCGGGTGGACGAAATTGCCGAGGTGATTCATGGCCAGACTCTCGGATCTTGACATCGCACGATGCGCATCCTGCGGGAAGCTCATCCAAATGGAGCCAGAACGGAATCTGTGCCGCGCCTGTGAGCCGGGGCCACAAGACGCACCGGAAGCCGATGCGGGCTATGAGGACCATGTCCTGGATGGATTTGCCCGGCAGGCGGGCATGTCCCGGCCTGACTTGGATGCGGTGCTCCGCGGACCGGCCGCCCGGTTGGCCGGCGCCGATGAGGCGGTGTGCGTTCGCTGCAAAGAACGCCCTGCCGTCGAGGATTCCGAATTCTGCATCAACTGTCATCTCGGCCTGTATCGCGCACTGGGAGACGCGGGCAAGAGCCTGCTCTCGCGCATGGAGGTGATTGAAGAGGAAACGCCGGCCGGGACGCGGACGTTGATCTCTTCGCTGGAGCGCAAACGCAGAATGACGGCCAGCAGCCACATAGACCCCGCCGGGGGCGCGCACCTGCGGTGGTGAAGCAAGCCGTTGCGTGATCGGTTCTTCGCGGATGTGTCATTCCGAAGAGGGACTGAAGCCGGCCGGAGCACGAATGAAACCTGGAAACAAGACTTACCCCTGGCAACATCGGCGGCGGAAGCTGCTCGCGGGATTGGCGCTGACGATCTTTCTGTGTTGCCTGCCCTTTGTCACGCTCCGCTGGCACGGCAAGAGCCGGGTCCAGCGAGAGCTTGCCGTGATTCGTGCCGCCGGCCTGCCCGTCTCGCCCCAGGAAGCCGCGCAGCAACTTCCGGTGGCGAGTCCCGATTGCGATGGCGCCGCGGACTACGAAGCCGCGTTTGCCGCGCGCAAGGATGTCGAGGGCGGAAAAGTTTACAATGAGATGGGCCGGGAACAGGCGGAGTCCCCCGGGGCCGCGTTGTTCTCCGATGCCGTCCGCCAGATGATGCGGCAGTACTTGGAAGGCAACGCCGAGCGGCTGCGGCTGCTGCATGAGGCCGCGAAACATTCTGTGCGTCGCTATCCGCTGGATTACAGCAAGGGCATCGGCATGGAACTGCCGCACCTGGCCAAACTCCGCGATGCGGTGCGCCTGCTTCAGATCGAAGCCCTCGTTGCCGCGGAAGACGGCGACACGGAACGCGCCACGCAGGCGCTCCTTGCGGCCATGGCCGCCTCTGACACTGTGCGCGAAGAACCCGTTACGATTTCGCAACTTGTGCGCTGTGCCTGCCACGGAATAGTCCAGGATGCCTTGCGGCGGGTGCTTTCGACGGCGCATCTCTCGGAAAATCAGCTTGCGCGCCTGGCCGATGTCTTCCGGAACACGGAGAACACGGCCATGCTATCGCAGATGCTCGCAGTCGAACGGGCGCAGATGCTCGATGTCTATGATCGGCCGGGCGATATTGTGAGGTTCTGGGGCGGCATCCAGGAGCTGGAAGAGGTGGTTCCGGGCGGGACCGAGTCTCTCATCCGGGCTGGAAACGCACTGGGCGTCACGGAATCCGATAAGCTCCGCTGCCTCGAAGTCACGGGAAAACTGATCGAAGCGAGCCGGCTTCCGTTCCATGAGATGCTGCCGGCGACCGGCGCCATAGAGGACGCAATGACGGCGGATCGCCCGATGATCCCGCGCATCTCGACGGCGGTCCTGGGCGGACTGCCTCGAGTGTTCGAGGCGCCGGTGCGATCGGCGGCCTTCATGCGCAGCGCATACGTGGCCCTGGCGGTCGAGCGTTACCGGCTCGCCACGGACCGCTTGCCGCCGAGTCTTGACGACTTGGTCCCCCTGTTTCTGGGCGAACTTCCCAAAGACCCCTTCGACAACAAGCCTCTCCGATACCGCTTGCTGGACCACGGCTACATCGTGTACAGCGTCGGGCGGAATCTTCAAGACGACGCCGGGGCGCCCGTTCCCCCTCAAGCCGACTGGCGGCGGGAGGGTGACCTCGTGTTTCGCGTGGACCGCTGAGCGCCGGGTGCTCCGCCGCCGGCGTCCGCCGCATGACCGGGCCGGGTTGCTGTGTTATAATCCCGCCTTCTCAATGCAGGAACCCGGACTCATGAAGAAATACGTGCAGATTGTGCTTGGCCTCTTGCTGGCGGCCTTCTTTTTGTGGTGGGCATTCCGGGGCATGAACGTGCACGAGGTGCTCGCGGCCATGCGCGGCATTCGCTGGTTCTGGCTCGGGGTGGCTCTGGCCGGCATAGTTGCCACATTCTTTACGCGCATTCTGCGCTGGCGCTACATCGTGCGCACGGCCAAGTTCGTGTCGTTTCGTAGCATGTTCAGTTCGACGCAGATTGGCTTTCTGGCGAATTTCGTGCTGCCAGGGAGGGCGGGCGAGGTCATCCGCGCGCTCGTACTGAGCCGGATGGAACAGCTCCCGTTCTCGAAATGCTTTGCCTTCGTGGCGCTGGACCGGGTGACGGATCTGTTCGGGCTCGTCGCCGTCATGCTGCTCTCCGTGCTCACGTTTCATCCGGTGGACCCGTCGCGGATTCCTGCGGAGGCGCATTTCCCGGACTGGGCCATGGCCCTGCTGCAGCCGCAGGCGATTCGCGCGGCGGCGGTCTCGGCCATCCTGGCGCTGACGGCGCTTGTGGGCATCTTTGTGCTGCTCTACGTGAATCAGCGGTTGGCGCTGCGCATTGCCGACGCCTGTGCCGGCGCCGTGTCCAAGAGACTGGTCGGACCGGTGCACCGCCTGATCGAGCATTTCGCCGAGGGCTTGAAGGTCTTTCGTTCCGCGGGCGACATGGCAAAGTCCGTGTTCTTCTCGCTCATCACGTGGACCCTCTTCGCCATCGTGTATCAGAGCATGCTGTATGCCTTCGGATTGAACGCGCCGTGGTACGCGTCTTTCCTCGTCTTGTCCCTGGTCGCGGTGGCCATCAGCATGCCGGGCGCTCCCGGATTCATCGGCCAGTTCCACGCGGCCATCCTGGTGGCCATGGTTATCACGATGCCCGAGGTGAAGCTGGATGTGGCGCGAGCGATCGCCATTGTCACCCACCTGTTGAACCTGAGTCCGGTGACGGTTGTGGGGGTGGCCTGCCTTTATCTCGAGGGTTTCGGCCTGGTCGAGCTGCGGCGCCAGAGCGAATCCTCTGACTTCACTTCCGCACCGGCCCAGGAAGACGAGCCGCAATCCTAGGCCGTCCAGAGGCTGGCAGACATGCCCATTTTGCGACTTCTTTGGAAGCGCGCACGCACATCCGGCCTTCCGTTCTTTGAATCGCTTCCCGGCACGGGGTACAATCCTCCAGTGGGGCGGCGGCGACGCCAGATCACGACACCCGGGGATTCAACGTGGAGTATGCGCTTTGGTCGTTCAGGAGTTGGAAAAGCGTTTCTGGGAGTCCTATGGCGGTGCGAGCGAACCAGAGATCTGCCGTTCTCCCGGCCGGGTCAATCTGATCGGGGAGCACACAGACTATAACGGACTGCCCGTGTTGCCCATGGCGATTATGCAGGAAATCCTCATCGCTTTCCGGCCCCGCGAGGATCAGCGCGTGGACCTGCGCAATGTCGATCCCAGCTTTCCGGAACTCCGCTTTGAAAACGGCCCGGATATCCCGGCGTCCCCCGCCGGCGAATGGGACAACTACTGCAAGGCGGCTATTCAGGGCCTGAACAAGCACTTCCAGGTGCGTACTTTTCGGGGCATGGACGTGATGGTTACGAGCACGCTGCCCATCGCGGCCGGGCTCAGCTCTTCCTCGTCGCTGGTGGTGGCGTGCGCGCTGGCCTATGCGCGGGTCCTTGGCGTTCGGCTGGAAGACGACATTTCCCGGCTTGAATTGGCCGAGATTCTTGCGGAGGCCGAACACTACGTGGGCACGCGGGGCGGAGGCATGGATCAGGCCGTGATCCTCAACTGCCTGCAGAACCATGCCTGCAAGATCAATTTCTTCCCGCTGCGCGTCGAAGTGGCGCCCCTGCCTGCAGACTGTGCCGTGGTGGTGTGCGATTCGATGGTGAAGGTGAAGAAGAGTGGAGCCGCCTTGGCGAAGTACAACGCCGGGCCGCGATCCTGCGCCTTGGCCTGCGCCCTCGTCGAGCAGCAATTGCACCGCGAGTTCGGCGACGGCATCGAGCTGAACCGCCTGGGCGATCTGTGGTTCGGCCCGCTGTGCCTGACGCATGCCGAAGCCGCGGAGATCTGCGAACACGCGATCCCCGAGCCGCACGTGACGGTTGCCGACGCCGCAGCGCGGCTGAAATGCACGCCGGAGCAGGTGCGGACGCGGTGGCTCGGCGATTTGCCCGAACCGGAGCGCGGGTTTCCGCTGCAGGCGAAACTCCGGCATCAGCTCACCGAATACCGCCGCGTGGAAACCGCGCGCGACGCCTTGCTCGCGGGGGATTCGGAATTGTTTGGGCAACTCATGAATGCCTCGCACGAGAGTTGTGCGAAGGATTTCGAGATCAGCAGCCCCGAACTGGATGCGCTCGTGAGCGCGGCCCGGGACGCGGGAGCGCTTGGCGCGCGACTCACCGGCGCAGGCTTCGGCGGCGCCACAGTGAACCTGGTGCCGAAAGACATCTGCGGCGACTTCATCAAGCAGGTGGAGGAGACGTATTACTGCGGTTACCGCAATTTTGACGGGCCGGCCCCGATCTTTGTCGCGCATGCGAGCCAGGGCGCCGGATATCTTTAAGTTCGGAGGGAGAGTGGATGATTAGGTTGTGCATGGCAGGCGCGTGCGGACGCATGGGACGCCGCATTCTCGAAGCGGCGGCGGCGGCGGGCGATATCGATGTCGCGGGCGCGTTTGACCTGCCCCAGAACGACGGCGCCACGCTGACCGTGGGTCTCGAGTGCGGCAAGCCGCGCAGCGTCGCGGTGAGCGGCGACCGGGCCGCGGAATTGGCGAAATCAGACGTGATGATTGACTTCACCGCCGCCGAAGCCTGCGTGGCGAACGTCCGAGAGGCCACGGCGCAGGGCGTGCCCTCCGTGGTGGGCACCACCGGCCTCTCCCCGGCACAGGTGGAAGAATTGCGCGCCTGTGCGGAACAGGTCCCCATCGTCTATGCGCCGAACATGAGCGTCGGCGTGAACCTGCTCTTCAAGTTGACGGGCGAGGTCGCCAGGATCCTCGGCCTCGACTACAATGTCGAAATCGTCGAAGTCCACCACAACCAGAAGAAGGACAGCCCGAGCGGGACGGCCGTGCGCCTGGCCGAACGGGCCGCCGAAGCCCTGGGCATGGACTACACGACTGATGTGGCCCATGGCCGGGAAGGGATCGTGGGGGCAAGGCCCGTGCGCGAGATCGGCATGCACGCCGTGCGCGGCGGCGACGTCGTGGGCGAACATACCGTGAGCTTTATCGGCCAGGGCGAACGCATCGAACTCGTGCACAAGGCCCACAATCGCGACAACTTTGCCCGCGGCTCGCTCGTGGCCGCCCGCTTCGCCGTCCAGGCAAGACCCGGCCTCTACGACATGCAGGACGTGCTCGGCCTGAAATAAAAGTCGCCCGCCTGCGGCTCGGTGCCGGCAGGCGGGCGGCCTGTTTCTATCGGGTGATGACGTACTGGCGCGCGGTGGCGGAGTCCGAACGGATGATGATCCGGTTGCTTTCCGGTTTGAATGTCCAGGCCGTTCCTTCCGCGAGCGCCTGCCCGTCGCACTTGACGTCCGTGGGCTTCTTCTCGCTGTAGATGCGGAGAATGTGCGGCTTGCCCTTGCCGCTCAAGGTCACATTCAGGGTTTGCGCCTCCTCGACGCTCACTTCGAGGTCGCCGCTCTTGTCCGTGTGGTGGACAGTGAAATTGCTCTTGCCGTGCGGATAGAGGTTGAGCGTGAGGTAGTTCTCCCAATCGCGGTCGCCGATGCCCGTATAGGCGCGGGAGACATTCATTGGGATGATCGCGCCGTCCCGCACGAACACGGGATACTCCGAGAGGCCCGCGACTTTGACGAAAGTCTTCGGCCCTTCGATCACTTCTTTGTCGTCGAAGAGATAGCGCCAGCGGCCTTCGGGCAGGGTGACTTCACGCTGGTCGCCCGGCGCGTAGAACGGCGCAACCAGCAGATCGTCGCCGAAGAGGT
>CAILVY010000087.1 GCA_903837785.1 Candidatus Hydrogenedentota bacterium | reverse complement strand
TTCGAGCACCGCTTCCGGCGTGTCATAGCGGAACGTGACGACGCCATCCCAGACGTGTTCGACTGCCAGCCCCGCCGCCGACACTTCCTCGCGCACGTGATTCATGTCTCGCGGGAAATCAAATCCGACGCGCTTCTCCAGGACCGACGGGTCTTCGCCCACGATCTCCCAGAAGATGTCCAGCGCTTCCCGGGGCGAGTTCTCCTTGTGCACGACGAAGGCCAGGCGGCCGCCGGGCGCCAGAGCCTTGGCCGCGTGCTGGAAGAAGGGCGCCAGGGGAATGTAACCCAGGACCCAACTCGAGAAGATGGTTTCGAACGGCCCCTCGGACTCGAGCAGCGCCAGGGCATCTCCGGCCACGAAGCGGACGTTCTCCAGGCCTTCGGCCCGGAGCCGCGCCCGCGCTTCCGCGAGCATACCTTCCGAAAGGTCCGCGGCGCAGAGGCTGCCCGGGCCGCCGAGGCGTTTCGCGATCAACGCAGTGGCATATCCCGTGCCGCATCCCGCTTCGAACACGCGCTGACGGCCCCTGAGCGGCAACCGCTTCACAAGTTCCCGCACCGGTTTGCCGGCTTCGCAGAGCCAGAACGCGTCATAGTGGCCGTGAATTCGGTCATAGGCTGTCCGCAGTTCCTGGGCGCCCACCTCGCCCCGGGCCTCGCGCCGAACGCTGAAGAAGCGCGGCACCGGGTGGCGTTTCGGCAGGCGCCGGGCGCACAGTTTCGCCGAGGCGTCCGGATCGAGCGGCAGCGTGTCGCCGCAGACATGGGGGGACAGCGTCCGGCCCACGCAGCAGGTACGGGGCCTGCAAAAGTGCCGCCCCATGCGTTCGAGTATGTCGTGCAGGGGCTCGCGCGTCACGTTGCCGAAAGAGAGCGGCACGAGATTGCAGGGACACACTTCGCCGCTTCCGTCGATGTAGAGATGGGTCAGTCCCGCACCGCAACCGAAGGCTTCCGGGGACTCGAGATAGAGGAAACTGGACAGGGCGGGCAGGTCCTCCCGCTCCGCCACGGCGCGCTGCAGGGCGATAATGCGCCGGCGCTCCTCACTGCTGAGCAGGACGTCCTTCCGCCCGGCAAGCCGGCCGGTGGCACTCGGTTCCAGCAGGTGCACCTCGCGCGCACCGCATTCCGCGGCGAAGCGCATGAACGCCTCGAAGCGCCCGGCTTGAAGGAATTCGTGGGTCCCCACCGCAATGACGTAGGGGTACAACCCGGCCTGCGCCGCCCGTTCCAGCGCGTTCACGGCGGTGGCATGGGCGCCTGCTTTGCCGCGCATCCGGTCGTGCTCGCCCGGATCGGCGGAATCAAGACTCACGCCCAGCGCGAAGAGCCCGCTCTCCTTCAGCCGGCGAGCCCGCTCTGCGCTGAGTCCCGCGCCGGTGGTGTTCAGGCTGAGGTATGTGCCGTCGCCAAAGGCGTGCGCCACCGCTTCCAGCTCCGGACGCAACAAAGGCTCGCCCCCGGTCAATGTAACGTGAACCACGTTCCGTTCCCGAAGCTGCCGCACGACCTCGAGCAGGGATTCGAGCGGCACCTCCTTTTGGCTGCGCCCCGCGTTGTAGCAGTGCCAGCAGCGGTAGGGGCACCGGTTCGTGACCGCCAACGTCACGGAGAAGAGGCTCCGCTCGCGCTCCTCGCCGATCGCGTTGAATTGTCCGGCCAGCGTGTCAAACGCCCGGCTGGGATACGGCGGGAAATGGGTGTTCAGCACGTACTTCCCCCCGAACTGCGTAACCTTCTCATGCGCGAGATAATCCCTGAAGAAGGCAGCCACTTTCGGATGCATTCTCGAGAAGGGGGCTTCGCGCATCACCTGACTGAGGAATGCTTGACCGTTCATGTTCCCAATCTCCCGTGATTGTGATTTCAAGCAGACAATGCAATCGTCGTGCCAAGGCGCGCAGAAAGACTAAGTTATTTATTCATAAGAGTTTAAAAAGAGCATGCACCGGTCGCCGCTCAAGGATCTTGTGGGAACATATACATCCAATGTACACTGGCTATACACAACAGGAACAGGAGTTCAGGCCATGGCCCTTTTCAAGGATACGGAAAAGACCTGTGCCGAGGCACTGGTCGCGCTCGGTTACTGTAATCCGTTCCTGCCCGAACGCATCGCGTTCGAGCGGGTGGTTCTGGGGAACGCGTTCGTCGGCACGGACGGGCCGTGGCACAAGCACGTCGAAGTGGACGAGGTGCGGCCCAACATCGAATTGCTGACGCAACGCGCCAAGGTGCTGGCCGATACGGCGCGGGAGCGCCTGCTCTCCGGGCAGACCCCGGGCGAGGCGGAGAGGGGCTTGTACGAGGACACGGCGCTCTATTATCTCTTCAATGCGTACGTTCAGCCGTTTCATGACTATGTGGTCGATGCGGAGCAGGGGAAGGCCTCGGACAGCGCCCTCGCGCGCGTCTATGATCGGTTTCAGGAGGATGTGGCCCACTATCTGGGCGTGCCGGGCGTGCCGTTCGCCCTGGGCGAAACGGGACACATCTTCGCCTGCTTCTTTCAGTTGCGCCGGGCCTGGCACAACATCTACGACAACATCATCGGCGGGTCGATGGCCTCGGCGCAGCTGCGTGCGGCGGTGTGGCAGTCCATCTTCACGTGCGACATGCGGCGGTACCGGCGTGCGCTGTACCGCCGGATGGGCGACATCACCACGCTCATCACCGGCCCTTCCGGCACGGGCAAGGAATTGGTCGCACGCGCCATCGGGCTCTCGCGCTACATTCCGTTCGATTCGAAGTCCAGGCGATTCGCGACGGACTTCGCGCGCTGTTTCTATCCCATCAACCTGTCGGCGCTTTCGCCCACGCTGATCGAATCGGAGTTGTTCGGCCACCGGAAGGGGGCGTTTACCGGGGCCGTGGCGGACCGGACCGGCTTCTTCGAACTGTGTCCGTCGGACGGCGCGGTGTTTCTGGATGAACTCGGCGACCTCGATCCGGCGATCCAGGTGAAGCTGCTGCGGGTGCTCCAAACGCGCGGCTTCCAGCGGATAGGCGATCCCGCGGACCGGCGTTTCGAGGGCAAAGTGGTGGCCGCGACGAACCGGAACCTGGCCAAGGCCATGGAGGAACGGCGTTTCCGCCAGGACCTGTACTACCGGCTGTGTTCGGACATTATCGTGACGCCGCCTTTGAAGGACCAGATTGCGGACTCGCCGGAGCAGTTGCGCAATCTGCTGCTCTTCATCACGCGCCGTGTCGCGGGGCCGGAAGAGGCGGAATCCCTCGCGGACGAGGTGGCGGGCTGGATCGGGAAGCACCTCGGCCGCGAATACCCGTGGCCGGGAAATGTGCGCGAACTCGAACAGTGTGTGCGGAACATCCTGATTCGCAAGGATTATCAGCCGTTCAAGACCGCCGTGGCGCAGCCGCAGGAAGCGTTCCTGGAGGACGTGCGCACGCACCGCCTCACGATGGAGGAACTGATGCGCCAGTACTGCACCTTCGTCTACGCCGAAACGGGCAGCTACCAGGAGACCGCGCGCAGGCTCGAACTCGACCGGCGCACCGTGAAAGACCGAATCGATCCGGACCTGCTCGAATGCCTCGGGCACTGAAGCGGCGGCGGGACGCCACGCGCGGCCGCGCCGCCCGCGGATGCCGGACCGAGGCTCAGAAGGTCTTGACACCCATTTCATCGAAGAGGGCGGCTGCGTTGAGGAAGTGCGCGGTGATCCAGAACACGGTCCACTCCTCCGCATAACCACCGCGCAGGGCGCGGATGTCGTTGACGTCCCCGCGTTGCGCGTAATTGGTTTGGAGCAATTGCTCCCCCTGGCTGCCGAACGCGTCGATGCACTGTCCGCAGCTTCGGTACATCAGCAGTGCAAGATTCTTCAGCGCCGCGTCTCCGCTTAGTTCACCCACGCGATACATCCACGGCGCGATCAACACGCCAAACATGTCGATGTGCTGGTTCTGCGGAGAAACCACTGTCCAGCCGCGGGTCTTGAGGCCGAGACTGCGCAGGCGCCCCGCGGGCAGGTCGATATCCCAAACGACCACGTACGTCAGCACCACGTCGCTTGCATGCTTCGCCCATTCAAGATACTTCGGCTCCTGCGTCAGGTCATACAATGCGAGAAAACCCTGCAGGGCGGCGAAGGCGCCCTCCTTGTCCTCGCACTGCGCGTCCAGCGTGCCGCCCCAGTAAGGCTCCCGCATCGACACGGACCGGGCCGCATAGGTCTCTGCGGCCTTGACCGCGGCATCGCGCAGGGCCCCGCCTCCGAACAGTTTGAATCCCTCGCACAGCGGCGCGATGAAAAACGCCTGATCCGTCGAGCGGGGTTTCCATCGCGCGTCGAGGATGCGCTGCGCATGAAATTCACAGGCCTTGCGGAGGAATTCCCTCCATCGGGCGGTTGACAGGCCATGACGCTCGCCGCGCACAATCGCATGCGCGAAACTGAGCATCGCCTGCGCCTGTGAGAGGGGTTCGTCATGGCTCCACTGCCCCGTGTCACAGTCGTACCAGGTGCGGAAGCCGCCCTCGTAGTACTCGGCCGTGCACAGGAAATCCATCATCTTCTGCGCTTTCCTCAGCGCCTCCGGATCGTTCATCCGTTCCGCCAGCACCGGCAGTGCATAGCCCATGGCGTCGGTCTGGCCGCACCAGCCCATGACAAAAATGTTCTTGTCCGGGAACTTGCGGAAGCCCGCCGCGCCGTCCTTCTCATACCAGCGCGTCTGGGCAAAGCGCCACTTGGCCCGGAGGATGTCGGAGAGGGCGGGAAGATCCGGCGTTATCTGCGGCGCGTTCAATCGCAGCGATGCGTGGGCGGGTCGGCAGAAGCCCGAGCCCTCTTGCGCCACGGCATAGGCGTCCAGCCAGAAGCTCTTCTCGATCACCGCGCCCGGCTTCACCTCCATCCAGGCCTCGGGGTACGGCAAAAACCCCGGCTGAATCGCCTTGATCACGCTTCGCTTGCCATTCGAGGCGCAGGGCCCCGTGTACAACACAAACTCCGAAGCGTCGGCCAGCGCGCGCAGGCCCATCGACCACCACTGATCGTAGCGGTGGCCGCCCGGCACCGGCGACGGAAGCGTATGCATGGCCGCGCCCCGCCGTCCGCCGTCCTGCGGCCACTCGAGACACGTGAACGGCATCGGGAAACGATGTTCCTCAAACAGCGCTTCCTCGCCGGGTTGGCCCGTGTACACCGGCACGTGACCGCTGGCCGCCCCGGAGGGATTGCCATAATAGAGAATCCCCGGCATCACGACGCCCGGCCCCGTGCCCGGCGTCTGAAACCTCACCGATAACGTGCACCGGGTCAGCGGCTGATCCGCATGCCATTCAAATCGGCGCGTGCAGCGAATCATGCCCGACTCGGCACGATAAGCGTCCGAACAGCGCCATTCCCCCTCCGGCAGTCTCAGCGAAGCACGGAGCACGGTCCATTCCCCCGACTCCGTCCGCTCCGTCGCGGGAATGTGCCGCCAGTCCGTCGGCCAGTCATCCTTCCAGCCCAGCGCAATCGACCACAGTCCTTCCTCCGGCGACTGCAACAGGCCGCCGCCGTCCGTGGTCACCTTCACCCTGAACGCATCGTTCAATTTCTCAAAGCGGAGTTCCGCTCCTTGCGGCCATGCTGCAAGCGCCGGCATCACGGCCAGGAACCCCACCACATGGAGTATCGATTTGTACATCATCTGACTTCCCCTGCGTAACGCAGCCTGAGAATAGCAAGAACCAGGAACGTATGCGATATCCTAGCCTCCGCTTTGTGCGTCGCTGCCGTTTGTGGCACAAACAGCGGCCGCGAAACTCCGAAAAGCGTGGAAGACATCTCGCAACGCAGGAAGTGCACGCGTACCGAACGAAATCCGGACGGCACCACAGTTGGGGAGAAGGGGGAGCGGCGGCGTGCGCAAATCCTTGGAAAGACTGGTAGACGAATTGTGGCTTGATGCCAACTGCCTCAGAAAAGACTGACATAAGAATGGTGAAGGAATCTGTCAAGCCCCCGGATTTTGGTCCAGGCGTTATGAGAGTCTCGGGGTTCATGATGACTAAGACGAAGGTCTTTCAGTCTTGACGACAACTTCAACGATGACGGGGACATTGCAGAGTAGTCAGTGGTCTGGAGTAAAGATTCTAGATTGGTTTCGGTTTCAACTTTTCTGTTATCATTTTTTAACTTTGACATAGAGGAGGAAGAGACTATGCTCTTGCCCCGTTCAGGGTTCACTGCCGTTCTATTAATATTTATCAGCGCTTTGGTGTTTGGCGGTTTCTTGGGCAGCTGCAGCCAGGAGAAGTTGACTGCAGCACAGGCGGCGGTTGAGAAAGCACAGGGAGAAGCGAAAGCGGCCAAGGAAGAACTTGAGCAAGTCAAGATGAGTTGGCGTACTTGGACCGTTGTCATAGTCTCCATTGCCGTTGTCTGTGTCTTCCTAGTTGCACTCGTCTCTTGGCTCCTTGGGATGTGGTCTGGTTCGGCAGCCCTTGATGCGCTGAAACGACCGACGCCGGGGAAGGACGGTTGACGTGGCCGAGGATGCTTCCAACCAGAACAGTCCGCTTGGCCCTTCGGATGAAGGTGAGTCAAAAGCGGTTGAAATGGTCTCAGGAGACGTGTCAGTTGTGCAAAGGCCCCGTTTGCTTTCCGGGGTGTTTCGTTCCATCGCCGTGTGGAACCCTCAGCCACTGCAGAAACCTTCCGTTAATCCTGACCTCCCCCTGATGCCCGGCGGTCGTCGAACGGCAGAAGTGGCAAGATTTACTCTTCTGCGATTTGAATATTGGATCGCACCCACTGGGTGGTTGAGAGAATGGTTGAGGTTCATACTCAGAGTCTTTCTCCTTGTCTCTTTGCCGACTTTCTCAATAGGTCCACTTGTCTGTATCATTTCGTATGGGGCAGCCATGGTCGCTGAAAACCTTGAAGCTATGGCGCTGGGCCTCCTCAAATTCTCCTTCTACGCTTTTCTTACACTTGTCGTCTTACGAATTTGCCTTGTTTTGCTCACCACATTCCTAATCCCGGTGAGCATAGGCAAGACCAGGGGTTAGTGGTGACGAAAAAATGGTTGCGCAGGTTGCCTGGGAGGCATGCCAGCGAGCCCACTAGTGCGAGAACCAGAGGGGTCATGCCATGCCTATCCGACATGCTGTGTGGAAAGTGGGAGCTACGCCTGTGCCATTGCACGAGGTCTCGTTGGGTAAAGAAGCCCTCCTGGAGCAGATGATTGTTCAGGACCCCTCAATTCTGTCGGACCGCTGGCTGCTCATTGGGCGACAGGTTCGCACGGCGCACGGCGGAATCATCGACCTCCTTGCGCTGAACCAAGACGGCCAACTCATCGTCATCGAACTGAAGCGTAGCCAGACGCCACGCGATGTTGTAGCCCAGGCGCTCGACTATGCGTCGTGGGCACAGAACCTGTCCGCAGATGAGATTGCCGAGATCTACAGCCAGTTCTC
The DNA here is from genome assembly GCA_903837785.1 of Candidatus Hydrogenedentota bacterium. Classification (GTDB taxonomy): domain Bacteria; phylum Hydrogenedentota; class Hydrogenedentia; order Hydrogenedentales; family CAILVY01; genus CAILVY01. The sequence goes on along the minus strand of CAILVY010000087.1, from coordinate 36,374 downwards.
AGGCGGCGTAACCCTTGGTGATGCGTTCAAGGGCCGGTTTAATCTTGACCTGGACGAAGAACAACTCAACGGCTCGCACCAGATCGTCATTGTCGCCGCTTCGCTCGACCTCAGCAGCGAGCGCATCGTCACCTATCTCAACGATGCGGGCCTGGCCATCAACGTGATCTTCTTCCAGGTCTTCGAGGACGGTGACCGCCAGTACCTCAGTCGTGCCTGGCTGCTCGACCCGGTCGAGACAGAGAGCAAGGCCGCCGACAGGCAGACGGGTGTCAAAGGCAAATGGAACGGCGAGTACTACGTTTCTTTGGGGCAAGATGAAGACCGAGATTGGGCGGAAGCGCGGCAATACAACTTCATCTCCGCTGGTGGCGGCCCTTGGTATAGTCGAACTCTCGCTCTGCTCTCGCCTGGAGATCGCGTCTGGGTGAACGTTCCCCGCTTCGGCTATGTCGGCGTAGGCCGGGTAACGGGCACGCCAGTGCGTTCCAGCGAATTCCAGGTCGCGGTTGACGGCACGATGCGTCCCGTCCTTGAGGTTGTCCAGCCCGGCCACTATGACCGCTTTCTCGATGACGAGGAGAAGTGCGAGTACTTCGTCCCGGTAGAGTGGGAATACACGAGGCCGCTCACCGAAGCCGTTTCTGAGATCGGCTTCTTCGGGAATCAGAATACCGTGTGCCGCCCCAGGGCGCCGCGGTGGGATTACACCGTGAAGAGTCTCAAGCGCATCTTCGGCATCCACGACCAGCTAGCAGACACAACCACACCGCCTACGCACTCTTCTTGCCCAGGAACTCCCCGATCTTGAGGAACATGACCCGCCGGAAGAGTTCGCCGAAGCCGATGTCGGCCACGATCTTGTTGTAGATGTCCGTGTTGGCGTCGATCATGTCCTCCAAGACCTCGTCGAAGTAGTCCTTGAAGGCTAACAGACGGATCTCCTCAGAGAGGTTTGTGTTCGGGTCAAGGGCGTGCCGCAGACCCTCCAGGTCGGTCAAGCGCCGTTCCATATCCTCGGTGAAGTAGCGGACCTTGTCCTCGTTGCTGAAATCGGTTCCGTAGTTGTCGTTGATGTACTCGATGATCTCGGAGACTCATAGTTCTCCGGCAGCCCTATCTTGGCTTCTGATCCTTCTCATCTTGTCTCAAGCGAAACTCGACTTCATAGAGCATCAGCTTCACATTGGCAGTGGCCTTGAGTGCGTAACGGAGCTTGTCGTCGGCTTCGTGGGCGATTACAAGCCCACCGACCAGTTCGCCCTTGGCCAAGTGCTCCTGGACGTAGCCCATGTAGCGCAGGACTTGGCCAACCGTATCATCGGAGGACTGGCTTCGCTTCAATTCGATGACCAGCCAGCGGGGCTTTTTCGCGTTCCGGCTGCGAGCAAGGAGATCGATGCGTCCGACCGGGCACGGGTACTCGTACCCGGCTTCCGGGTCACCCTGCTCGGAGTACAAGGCCCATTCCTTGCCCAGTTGTGTCTTGTCCCAGTTGTCCCGGAGGAACTCGTGGAGATGTCGCTCCAGCCCAAAACGTTGAGCACCGTCCTTCTCCTCGCCGGTCTCCTCCTGCCCTGGTCCTTCCTCTCGCGCAAGCAGGAAGTAGTGCCAGAGGCTGTCCAGGGTCCAGAGGTCGGTCCCGAGATCGTTCTTCAGGCGGTTGAGGAGGGTGTTGAGGACGGCGTACTTCTGGCCGAAAGAGGTGCCCCGATCGAATTCCGGCCAGAGTCCGAGCTCTTGCATCACCGCCTCGGACTTGTTATTCCAGACGCCGTACTTGTCCGGATAGGCCATGAATAAGATCGCGGTGACAATATTCTTTCCCATGCCCTTGACCGCGTCCACAGCAAGATTGAGTCGCTTCGCAAGGTCCTGGGATTCATCCAGTAAACCCGTCAGGGCCTTGCGCAGTGCCTTCATGTTGGCGCAGATGCGACTGCCTTGACGGTGGAGACCGGACCAGTGCTTATTGTTGTCTAGGACGAGGAACGACTTGAATTCCTCCTTGGTGAGCTTGGGGATGTGCTCGGGTGAAAAGATGGGCTGGTAGACCGCAAAGACCTGATCACGCGCTTCGTTCATCTCATGGAATAGGCCGGACTTCGCCTTGCAGGAAGCCAGCAACTTCCGGAGTTCCTCCAGTGCGGCAGCATAGTTCGCGGTGGTCATGACGCCTCCTCCGCCTGTTCTGCATTCGTTCCCCTCTTAGGGAGATCACTTGCTTTTTGCGGCAGAATATAGACACCCACAAGTAAGTGCTCCACAACCTCGATCGCAGTATTGAGGTTCTCCTTCGACGGAACCTGCATTTCGTGAGCAGCCATGTTCCCGAGCAATCGTGTCGAGTGCAGGAACTCGACGCTCTCCCTGGCCAAGAACCCCATGACGTCATTTCGCAGCACTTCATCCGCGATGTTTCACAGAAAACCCGCCACCTCATGAATACTCGCCATTCTCCCACTCCGTCTACCTGCGACGATTGCCCGGACAATGTGCCTCAGCAAGTGGCGCAACCGGCGTTTTCTTCCCGAAACACCCGCGACCACCCATACACCCTACACTGGGAGCACAGGTGCCGCGCCAGTGTATGCAAGAAGTGCACCCCGGTGCAACATCGGCGCTGCGGAGATACCGGCGTACTCTCCGGCCTTCTTGGCTAATCTGGCCTAACCCTTCGCGTCGCCACATACCTTCTTCACTGACCCTCCGTGTTTGACGCGAGGCTCCAGATTGCCCCAGGAGACGCGATGACACTGTTGCCGGGCCATCAACCGCCCCGACGCCGCTGCGCTGTTGAGCGTATCCTCCCTCCCCGCGCCCCCTATTTGCGCCAATGCCGAAAAGCCAGCCATAATGCGAGGCGGGGGGAAGACACGTCTCAAGGGACGCGTTCCCCCTGGAGGGGGGTATGCGTCCCTTGCGTTCGTCACCCACACCACTTTCTCCTGGCCACCGTCCTTGTCCCCGGTCTCCTCCCTGCCTGCGCAACCTGGTTCAGATTTGTCTTGCCTTGCCGTAGACGCGAATGTGCTCAAGCCTCGCCCCTCTGCCTGGTCCCACACCTTTTGTGCACCATCGCCAGATTGCGGAGTAATGTGGCCTTGGGCCGCGGAAGAACTTGATGGCCTCCTTCAACGGGACCACTTCTTCTGTCTCGATACTCATGCTGATCGTCCTTTCTCTGTGTTGACGTTGTGCGACCGGTCAAATCCGATTCGCCTCAACTCAATGCGCGGCATCAGCACTATGCATGGATGGGATCACAGAATCGCCCCGTAACCTCGAAATGAAACTTCGTGGACCCCCAGTGGACCCCCAGCCCGAATGGGCATAAAGCAAGCGCGCCAAGCGCATTTATAAAAGCTTGGCGCGCAGTGGTTTACATGGTAGGCGGGGCGGGACTCGAACCCGCGGCCACCGGATTAAAGATCGCTCCGTTAGTCCTTGCGCCACAATGGGTTACGCAATCACCCTGAAATGAGTTGGATTCCCGTTGCACGCTAGTTGCACGCAAGTGCGCCAGATCGACCGCATTCCCCAGAGAATCCGCCACCTGCCGCAGCCGTTCGGGGCGGGTGCGGGCATAGACGTTCATGGTCATCTCCGGGGTGGAATGGCGCAGCAGGGTCTGGACTTCTTTGGGGTGCGCACCGCTGTCCAGGAGCAGGGTCGTGTACGTGGTCCGGAAGGCATGGAAGTCCACTTTGCCCTCATCCGTCCACTTCGCGATGCCTGCGTGCCTCAGATCGAAGTCCAGGCGGCGGGCGGCATGGCCAGGCATCGGGAGCAGCGGCTCACTTGCGGCCTTGTCCTTGGCGAGTGATGCCAGTTCCGCCATCAGCCCCACTGGAACTGGCTGGAATCCGCCCTTGCGATTCTTCGTCCAGGCGGGTTCCAGAACGAGGCCCCCTTGCGCCACGTCCAGATGCCGCACCCGGAGCGACTCCAGTTCCCGCACCCGCAACCCCGTGGCGAGCGCCACCCCGTAAACGATCCGCCGCTCGAAGGGAACGCATTCAAGAAGCGCCTGGACCTCAGCGAGGGTCAATGCCCGCCGGAGCTCGCCCGGCGTCCGGTCGAACTTCTTGAGGCCCTTCAAGGGGTCGGCATCGAGGTAGCCGCGCTGCACGCACCAGTCACAGAACGCCGCCAGGGACTCGGAGAAGTTCTGAAGGGTCTTGCCGCTCTTCCCGTCCGCCTTGAGGCCCCTGAGCGCCTGCTCGACGCGGGGAAGGGCACCTGTGAGGTCAGTCACATGCAGCAGGCCAAGCCGTTCCTTCCACCACGGCAGATGGCGGCGTCGCGTAGCCGCATGCTTCGGCCCCCAGGGAAAGCCATTGCGCCCACCCTGCGCCTCGCCCCAAGCAATGTACTCGTTCTTGGCCTCATCGAAGAGGCGCTGCTCACTGCTCGCCTTGGAACGTGGCCGGAAGCCCAGGCGGACCTGACGGTGCTCCTCTTCGAGACGCGTGGCCATGGCGAGGGACTCGGGTTTCGAGGCGGTGCCGGTACGCCAGCGGCGCTTTCCCTCGCAGTCATAGAACCAGAGCCGCCATTTCGTGTGGAGCTTGCCGGTCTTGTCGCGGGTGCGTCGAACGCCTGCCATGGGTCTCAGTCTCCTTTCTGCCTGGAAACGGGCTCAACCGAAGTACGGCGGTCCGTGTGCTGCTCTGGGCTTGAGACGATCTTGGATGGGCTTGGACCTTGTTTGGCTTTTGCACTAGTTTACTATATCGTAATACGAAAGTCAAGCACTTTCTCTTCCCCGATCCAGCATCATGCGTGCGGATGTGGTGAGGCGGGGCTCCGTCTGCCGTCCCCTGGCCAAGGATGAACGCGGCCACCGCAACGAAGGTGGTGTCGGCGCGAAACGGGAGACCGGGGGAGGGGCAAGGCGGAACGAAGGCAACGAGGCGCACGGATGAAACGGGTGGCAGCCCCCCCTCCAGGGGGAATGCGCCCCTTGAGACGTGCCATCCCCCCGCCCCGCATTGCGGCTGGTTTTTTCGGCATTGGCGCAAATAGGTGTGCTGGTTGAATCCGGCAAAGGCGTTTTGCTAACGTTACGTGTCAATTAGGCACAATGCCAGCCTGGTTACAACACGTGACCAAGTGGTAGATCATGACGCCGATCCTGCTGGTAGGCGTTGCGGCTAGACACGAAATCCAGGGGAGGGAAGAATGTCATTGCTGAGAAGATTGTCTCGTTTGCTGGGGGGCGAAAACGTTACCGACATCGCGCCGTCCGTTTCTCGAAGGCCATCAAGATCGGACGGTATCTTCGTCAACAAGTGGACTGAGGGTAAAGCAGGCTTTGACCTAAGCACTGTGCCACCACAAATCCTTGCGGGAGAGGGCACTATACCAGTCCCGCTAGTCCTTGATGATCAGGTTGGGCCTGAGATGGCCATCCTTTGGATAGATCACACACCCTTCATTTACGACTTGGCTCGTATCAAGCCTTTTGTGCTGAAGTTCAAGATTGGTCTGCTCAACACCAGTTACGGACCAGTTCTCTTCATGCTCTTCATCGTGGACGACCCAAATAATCGAAATGGGTGGTTTGCCGTCAACGAATCATACATGAACTTGTTTGAACCCCAGCATGTAATCACAATGCGTAAGCTTGCACGTCAATCTCATTGGCATGTCATACTCGTTGATGATGCTGGACAACAGGTGGGGTTTTTCGAGGTGGAAAACCGATACGATCTTGGCAAATCTCTCGACATTGCACTTTCAACTTGCGCGAACATGAGGCAGATGGACTTCTCAGCCGCAAAACAGGAGATCTACCGCAACTACCAGTTAGACGATCTGCTTCGAACCTGATAGTTAGATTCTCAAAGCGTCGCGGCACCAAGTGTCCTTTGGGGCAAAGGATATTGTTCAATTCAACTCCCGTTCCATCTGATAAAGTCCGGCCATGACTTCGCACGTCAGCGGCACCAGACTATCGCACACGGCGAGCACGGCCCTGCCCACTTCAATTTGAGCGACATTCGTGGCATTGCCCATCAACCACATCGCATCTTTAGTCGCCTTCTCAAACGCTGTGCTTCCTTTGAAATACGATAGTGATGCAAACATCCTCACTTTTCGGATCTCAGCTTCCAGGTCATCGCCATTGTTGAATCTGAGCGACGGGTGAGTTGCAATCATCTTTACAGCTTCGTTTGATCTCTTATATGCAAATTCCCACACCATGCATCTAGAGAGTGCATAGGCTTCACGATAGAGAAGGGAGATTACCCATGGTTCCGTGTTCACTAGATGCGCAGAATACAAACGCATTCTTGCTTCCCTGTAAGCCTCGGCCGCAAGTCTATACTTGCCAAGCTCTTCCAACGCTTGGGCTCTCAGGTAGTGTGCATGATACTCATCCTTCATGCCGCTCATTTCACATGCCATCATCAGCGCACCAAGAGGGTCGCCGCGTGCGAGACTGTTAGTTGCGCAGTCCTGCAAATATGCTCTCCTACCGTTCCATTTCTTCTGACGCTGAACGAAATAGGCGATAGATAAAACGCAGACCCAAAACAGGACGCCGAGCCCATATTGCATCCAGTCGTTTGACAAGATCTTTTCCTCCGTTCAAGATTCAATGCACGCCGTCAGAAAACATCCCCTAACTCGCACTTCATCTAGCTCGAAACATTTGCCACGAGACATTACGAGCAACGAAGATTTGCGTACACACTCCTCCCGCCGCCGTAGTACGAATCGTAGACGTGCTGATACACGGCCTCGCACTTCCCGCTGTAGAGTTCCCGGCTGTAGCGGTCGGGCAGGTTCGAGTCGAGATAGACCTCGATGTGGTGGCGGACGGCCGCACGCGCCGACTGGCGCTTCCGCCAGTCGATGACCAGCTTCGCCGCCTTCAGGGTGTCCAGCAGTTCGCGGGCAGCCTTCTTCACCTCTTGCCGTTCCTTTTCGGTGAGGTCCATCTTGGGCTTGGTCAGAATGTCGAACAGGGCCAACTCTTCTTCCGTCAACCGTTCGGAGACATGCCGCTTCGCTTCGGCGTCGAGGCTTCGTGCGAACTTAACCAACTGTGCCCAGATCTCTTCGATATTTGCACTGCCCGCGTTGTAGTCCTCGATCAACTCCCGGAAGCGTTCGAGGAAGTCGATTCGGGTCCGGTTCTCTTCCACCAGTTCACGCAGGCGCTCTTCCAGAATCCCCTTGAGGCATTCGATGGCCGTCCGCTTCTGCCCCGAATGGAAAAGCCGCGTCAGCGCCTCGAAATCCACCTCGCTCAGGTCGATCAGCTTCTCCTCTGGCGTGGTGGGGATGATATACCCCTCCGTGGCGATGGAGGCGTCGAGGATGCGCTCGATCTCGGCCATCACGTCCGAGATGTCCACGGCGGGCATGAGCGACGCGATCTTCTGCGCGATGATGGTAATCGGCGTCACATCGGGGGCCAGCTTCGCGGCGTCCGCGTCCGGCAGAATAGCCTTGAACAACCGCCCCACGGTGTTCGCCCGGTTCATGTATCCCTTCTTGACCTTGTCGGAGACCAGCAGCTTCTCCGCCGCGTCATCAATCAGCTTCGCCCGCTCAAAGCCCTTCGCGTCCTTGACCGCCGTGATTTCGACGCCCTGTCCGCGGGCGTACGTCACCGTCTCCACAATTGCCCGCCGTAGTTCCGCCACAAGCTCTGACTTGGGTTTGACCGGGCCTCCGCTTTCGCCGCCTCCAGGAGTGAAGCCCGGCCCATAGATGGCCAGCGCTTTCTGGAGGTTCCGGAACACGCCCACATAGTCCACGATGAGGCCGTTCACCTTGTCCCGGAAGACGCGGTTGGCCCGCGCAATCGTCTGCATCAGCGTGTGGTTCCGCATGGGCTTGTCGAGGTAGATCGTTGAGCACGACGGAACATCGAAGCCCGTCATCCACATCGCGCACACAAACACCAGCCGGAACGGGTCCTCGGGGTCCTTGAACTTCGTGTCGAGATCTTCTTCCAGCATCCGCTTCCGATGGGGCTTGATATTGAGCCCCTTCTTCTTCATGTCGCCGATCTCGTTCTGCCCCTGCGACACCACCACGGCCATGTCGGTCGTGCGCATGTACTCCAGGTCGGCCGCGAGCCGGTCCCGGTCCTCCGGCCCGGCCTGCCGCATCCGCTTCTCCAGCCCCGCCATGTGCGCTTTCCAGTGCGCCTGCACCTTGTTGAACATCCGCACCGCCGTCGCCTTGTCGATGCTGATGACCATCGCCTTGCCCCGGAAGCCGCGCCCCATGAAGTGCGCCACAAGGTCCCGCGCCACGGCCTCCAGCCGGTCGTCCCGCGTGACCAGGTGATACTGCCGGGCGAACTCCCGCTCCAGCTTCTTCTCCTCCTCATCGTTCAACTCCGCCGCCTCGACCACCGCATAGATGTCCTCGTTCAGGTGGTCGTTGGTGAGTTGAAGTTCCGGAATGCGGTTCTCGTAGTAGAGCGGCACCGTCGCCCGGTCCTCGATGGACTGGGCGAAGTCGTACACGGACACGTAGTCGCCGAAGACCTCGCGGGTCCGTTCCTCGCCCGCGATCAGGGGCGTGCCCGTGAAGGCCAGGAACGCCGCCTTCGGCAGGGCCGTCCGCATGTTCATGGCCAAGGTGTCGTACTGGCTCCGGTGGGCCTCATCGGTCATCACGATGATGTCCGGCCGCTCGGACAGCACGGGATGCGCCTCGCCCTTCTCCGTGCGGAATTTCTGGATGAGCGTGAACACGTAGCGGTGGTTCTCGCCAAGGAGTTGGCGCAGGTGCTTCGCGCTTGTGGCCTGCGCCGCCGTCTCCGTCACCGCCCCAGAGCGGGCGAACTCCTTGTAGATCTGGTCGTCCAGATCGTCCCGATCCGTCACCACCACAAAGGTCCAATTGCCGGGCACCTTCCGCAGCACCTTTTGCGCGAAGAAGATCATCGAGACCGACTTCCCGCTGCCCTGCGTGTGCCAATAGACGCCCAGCCGACCGTGCGTGCCGACTTGGTAGTTCCCCGGCCCTTCCGCCGCACGCGCCACCAGCGCGGGCCGCTCCGCCCGGCACGGGATGGCCGTAATGCCCATCACGCGCCCCAACGCGGCGATGGCGTTGTTCACGCCAAGGTACTGGTGGTTCTTGCCCACCAGCTTCACCAGCCCGCCCCGGACCTCCTGGAACAGGGTGAAGTTCTCCACGATGTCCAGGAAGCGCGCCCGCTCGCAGGTGCCCCGGATGATCGTCTCCAACGAGATGACGCCTTCCTCGCCCTCATCGTTGATCTTCTTCCATTCCGCGAAGTGCTCCCACGCCGCCGACACGCTTCCGATCATGCTCTCGCTGCCGTTCGACAGGAGGATGATCGCGTTGTACCAGAAGATCTGCGGGATCGTGTCCTTGTAGTCCCGGAGATTGTCATCGAAGGCGCTCTTCAGCTTCTTGTGGTTCGCCTTCAACTCCACGAACAGCAGCGGCAGCCCGTTCACGAAACCCACGAGGTCCGCACGCCGTGTGTGCATCTCCCCGGTCACCCAGAACTGATTCACCAGGAGGAAGTCGTTGTTCTCGACGCGATCCCAGTCGATCACCCGGACGTAGTCCGAGGTCTGTTCGCCCGTCTTGGGATCAAGGAACGCCACCCGCACGCCGTCCCGCAGGAGGAGGTACACCTCCCGGTTCGCCGCCACCGGGTTCATGACGCTCCGGTCCCGCAGCAACTCCTCGATGGCCCCCGCAATCGCCTCCCGCGACAAACCCGGATTCAGGCGCCCCAGCGCCTGCCGCAAGCGCGCCACCAACACCACCTCGCCCCGCGTCTCCCGCAATAGGGGGCTGCCACCGGCTTCAGAAAATTCGTTGTAGCCGTTGTACGTCGCCCACCCGAGGTCCTCGAACAACGCCACGGCAGGCTGCTCGATCAGGTCGTCTTCTTGGTAGCCAGTTACCATTTACGCACCAGAGAATCCTTCTAGCCAGAATACCAGTCTTCGTGTCTAAGCCCCCGCAGAAACGAAAGTACCTCTGCCATACATCCGTGGTCCTCAGCCCACTTGAGGTGCTCCAGAAATCTGTTCTTCTTGGCCTCGTCGGACGCTTCCCACCATGCCGCAAGGATCAGCGGGGCGGGCGGTTCCGAAGCGTGGCCGACTCGTTTCGTGTCGGGAAGCATCTGGTATAGAGCATTCCACTTCATCGGTTGCGGGCAGATCCAATCAGAGCCTGCAATTTCGCCCAGAATCGGATTGAAATCACTTACCACCGTTGCCTCGTTTCTTGAACTCCCTCAAGTATGGCTTCAACGCCGCCTCCAACCGGAGCATGGCGTCGATCATCTTGTCCTGCTGCTCGGCCACTTGCCTTCATTGCGCCAACCACCTGTCGAGACTGTCTTCTGGATCCCGCACGCCCGTCGCCCTTCCAGGTGCTCGCACTCAAGTCCGCAGTCTCATACCTACTCGGTCGAGAACAGGTCATTCACTTGACATCCTTTACCTCCAGGCGCAACGGGACATCGGAGGATGCAAACATAATCTCTGCAAAACGTCCAACATCCGATGCCTCAAAACGGACTCGCCAATCACCCCTAAGCACCCTGAGTTCAACAGAATCCCCATGTTTTGCGATACCCATATCAAGGTCTCTTGTTTCGGCAAAACCACGCTTAAGATCAATTCTTATTGTTCCAGGCTCATCTATATCTGCATATGCAATCTCTGCAGTAGATTTGTCAGGACGCAAGACCACGGACAACTCCTTGGTTCTCACTGTCAATGTCCGATTGGTTTCCTGAACCTGCGCATTTGGCGGAACGCCCAGAATCCTGAAGTTTTGAAATTCTCTAGCTTTCTGATCTTCCTTAGAAATAAGCCCATCCAAGCCCCCTGGCACGCCCGGCGCAATAACTGGCTGCTTCTTGTTGTCGTCGATGTCAGAGGCGGCGGGGAAACGCCCGCCTAAGTCGCCAATGTTCTGGGACATTACCCATTCATGTGCCCGGTTGTTGACTTCGGTGGGTCTGCGGCGGGCTCGATCAGTCTGAATGCCCTGCTTCACTTCATATTCGACAAGCTTCAGATTGACGACGATCCAGCGTCTTCTAGAGTATTCCCGGATTCGCAAATCGGGGCTTTCGAGGTACTGTTCCAAAAAGCGCACTGTTTCTACTAATCTATCGCAACGTTCTAGAGCGGCTTCCATCTCTATAGGAGACACATGATTGCGCCACTCACGGTCCTTAACGACACGGTCGTTAATGAACGCGCCAAGCCTCTCATCATCCCCTTTGGCCAATCCTTCGGGCAATCGTGACCGTGCCAAGGCCTTGACAACGGCGTATCTCTGCTCCGCTCGTGAAGTCGGTTCTACACCGTGCCACAGTTTGGTACTGTCGAGAAATTCCACAGCATCGACATACCTCTCTTTCTCAATCAAGAGAGAGGTGATTTGGTCTAGATACTTTCTTCGCTCCCGTGGGGCAACTGGAGGCAAGACCTTTAGCGCGAGTTTGAGGACTCTACCTGTATCCTGAATCACAAGATACAATCGCAGTGCATCTTGTCCTCTCCCCACCTTCTCAAGCGCAGGAGCGACGTGGGTTACCCAGGACGGTTCCTCAGGGCAAGTATTCTCTTCCCACTTCACCACGATATTAGAGGCGCCGTTTCTGATATTGGCAAGATATTCGAACCCCTTGGGATAGCCAACGCTTTCAGCCTTGGCTATGAAATACTTCTCAGTTCCAGTAACACGCGCAAGTTCGAAATGCTTGACCGAGATTTCGTAGTCACCCGCCTCGAAGAAGCATTCCCCAGCAAGGCTCGGTGAGTCTACTAATCCTCGCTCATAAAGATTCTTCATGCTGAAACCGATTTGTCGCCACTGCTTCTTTGAATACGTCGAGCTTAAAGCGCTCTTGAGACGCGACTCCAACTCGCTTGCTGCTTCACGAATTTGACTGCGGCATGTTCGCTCAATGTCATTGACCTTGTCATTTAGGAATTCTGAAAACCTCGGCAACGCGTCGTGCTGCTTCGGAGGCATGTTCATGAAATTGACGATCTCTGTCTGGATCGTTCCAAGAACAGAAGCAAGAACAGCACCATCAAGCAATGCCAACTCACCCCAGCATCGTCCTTCCCAAAAGGAGCGTGCCGCCTGTTCCTGCATGCCGATTTCCCGGAAGCCCATGCCCGCCTCGTGATGCCTTCCCTCGAAGGATAAAGCCCAGGCCTCGCACTCCTTGGATTTCTCAGGTTTGTTTAGCGTCATGTAGTACCCGCTGGCGTTGCGCATGAATGTAGGATTCCCGCTAGCCCTCCCTTTTGCCTCAAACTCCTGAGCAATTGAGGTAATATCATCTTCCTTCATCTGCGCTATCATTTGGCCTGTGCCTCGTGGCACATTGACGACCTTGTCGCGCCAAATATCCGGAGTATCAGATTTTTCAATTAACGCCGTGAAGGCATCCATATGCCTCCAAAGCCTGTTCTCTCCTTCGGAGGTATCAACGACAAATAGATGCTCCATGGCTCGGCTTGCCGCAACGTATAATTTGTTGAAGAAATACTCCCATTTCAGGCGGCTGACTTCGTCCCCGGCTTTCACCTTCCACATATTCTCGTCACAGGCATCACCGAACTTGTACAAGACAACTCTTCGAAATTCTAAGCCCTTTGCGGCAACAGCACTGAGTACATTCCGCGGTTCTCTCCCCATGGCACCAAGTATATGGCTCAGTGTAGCGTCCTTTTGTACAGAGACCGATTCCTCACCCTCCTCGCAAGGAATAATGATGATGGTGTCTTGAAGATTGGCGCGCAGTTCCTCTTCACTAATGTTCTCACCGAGTATGTAACGACCTGGTAACGACATGCGTTCTTTGAACCATGACTCTTGTGGCTTAATGTCTTTCGAACCAAACAGCACATGTCTAGCAAGCTGAATAAGATTAGCCGCTTTGACTATTGGGCCTGAAGATCGGTAGTTGTGGCGCAACTCTGTAAAATTCATCTGGAGGCCAAGTTCGCCTTCCGGATCAAGAGCGCGAATGACTTCATCATAGAAGACGCTTTGCACCGCGTCCCATCGAAATCCAGTCGGATTCAAGGTCTGAAAGGGATCTCCCGCAAAGGCAAAGGGAAGACTGTCAACGGGAAGGTAGCCAAGATCGTATTTGGAGAAGACAGAGAGCTGCATTATAAATCTAAGTTCTAGACGTGTAAAGTCCTGGGCTTCATCGCAAAACACGGCTCCATATCTTGGCTCGTAGTTGCTCTGAATAAGCACTTCGCGAATAAGGTCTTGGTCATCCCAGTATCCGGCCTCCATAACTTTTCCCTGATACCACTGCTCCCAAATCGTTTCGTGTATGGATCTGAATGCCTCTTCCGGGACGGTTCGCTCCTTTCGGGGTACTTCACTCGTATACGTTTCGGGAGACATGAACTCTTCTAATGAATAACCCTTGATGAAAGCTCGAATGACGTGCCAGCACAGTTCGGGTGACCATTTCCGGGCAGAGGGCAGCCGAAGACTTAAGGCCGTTGGCCCCTCTCCGCGATAGAGATTAAGAAACATGCGGAACGTCACGTACTTCTCGGGGTCAAATCGATGACGTGAGTCAAATGACAACCGGGAGATCAGGAAGTCCTTAAAAGGGACAAACACCTCGTCGTTGTTCAGGCTGCTACCGTTTTGACTTCCGATAAATCGATGATGCGAATCAAGAATCGCCCGAACACCCTCTTTGGCCACATCCAAAAGTCGTGGATTGAAACTCAGGAAGATGACAGGCAAGTGACTCTCGTGGGTGAGAGCGCGGTGGCAGTACTCTGCAAAGCGATAGAGAAGCATCGTGGATTTGCCGCTTCCTGCACGACCGTTAATGAAGAGCGGCAGTTGTGCGAGCGTAAGAACATCTTTTTCCTCTGGAGAGAGTGCCAGGTTCGCCGCCTGTTCCTGCTCAATCTCATACCATGCATCTTCATCGGCGAGTATGAAAGCGGGATACGCTCGCCTCGCATGTGGTCCCAGAACCTCTAAGACTGGCATTCCCTCTTCAAGAAGCTTAGCACAGTCGACAACGAAGGATTCTTCCAGAGCACTTCTAATGGCCTCGTGTTGTGGCTTTTGCGTGAACGGTCGAATCAAAAAAAGTGTCTTTGCATTATGGAGATCCTTGAAGAGAAGGACCGACTGCGTGCCAACATTGACTGAAAGAACTCCCGGCCATCCATCTACGGAATGACCACTCGAATGGTTTGATGTTGCGTCCAGAACAATTCCATAGAATGACTTCCAGTGTTTATGCACGTCTTTCTGGCGAAACGCAGCCACCCAAGATCGGCTTTCGTAGATTGTGATATCGTCGCCTGCCAAGTGTTTCCCCCATTCGGACTGGTCCAACCAACTGCGGTAACTCTCCGGAAGTGCAGGCAGATCCACGCATTGACGTTCGGGCGATTCAAGTTGCGATGTAAGAAATGAGGTCAAACCTTCCATACTTAGCTTCGGCATCAAGTGATGTTCACCGTAGTCTTCGGTATCCTGCTGATAGAATTCGTGGTACTCGCGGCCTTTTCGCTCCAAAATTGTCAACATACACAGGACTTGATGTTCATTATGGCGAAGGATGCGCCCGATCAAGCGCAGGTCGAGATTCTGGCTTACTTCTTTCCGTGTGTAGTACTGAGCGGGATAGGGTTTGAAGAGAGCCTTGAGCGCAATTTGGCCATTCATGCCTTCGATTCGCGCTCTCAAGATTTCGAATCTGTCCTCGATATGGTACTGATCGAGCTTAGCTGCAAATTCGTCCGTAAGGTATACCAGCATTTGCCTACCCTCCTTTTCCCCATGAGTGTCCCTTCGTTAATCGTCCCAGTGAGCCTAGCCACCTCATTGTCTCGTTTGTTCATATAGCCAAACAACCGCAAAGGCGAATTCGCGGTCCAAACTATGTCCCGGGCATCCAGAGTAGTGTGCTCTCGGTGAAGTACGTCCATGTCCTAGCTCGTGGCAGCCTCCTTGTACTCTTCAGCGGTCTTGAGGCTCGTAACGATCAATTCGCCGGAGATCAGCTTCGGGAGAAGGAGGTCGCGGGTCTGGCGGAGGTTATTGACCTGTTCCCGCAGGTTTTCCTTAGCGCGTAACAAATCTGAAGCACGCGAGTAAAAGAGCCGAATAACAGTCTCGGCAGGAAGAATTACCGGTGCCGATTTTAGAATTCCAAGGCTGACGTTGGCTTGAGCCGTCTGAACTACCCTGCCCAAGCTAAAATTCTGGAAATCCGGGAGGCGCACCCAAAAATGCGCGTAAGCTCTGACGGCTTCATCTGTAACGCGTATTATCGCCAGTGCCTGGTTTGTATTGGCTGGAAGAAGCCGTTTCGGCACCAATGCTACCCGGCCAATAGCTCCAGCGATTGAAAAGAGGATATCGCCTTCGGCAAGTTGAGACCGCTTTAGCAGACTGTGCGTTTCCTTATCAATTTTCGCAAGTTTGCCTTCAGCTATACCTCCATCCTCGTCGATGGCTTCAACTTTGAAAAAGTTGAAGCCGTCTTCTTGAAATTCTTTGCCCAAGGTTGTCGGCGTAGTACCTTTCGTAAGGCAAGTAGTCAGCGTTCCGAGTTCTCTGACGTTCCACCCCGAGGGGATGGGACCGAGGGGGCTGGGGTGCCAGCCGGGGGTGTTGGGGCGGGCGGGTTTGCAGGCTTCGTTGGAGGCGGGGCGGGGACCGTGTTTCTCGTGGACGGGGAAGCGGAAGTTGACGAACCATTCCCGGTACAGGGACTGCGCCATCTCCTCCAGGATCTTTATCCGCCGCAGGTTGTTCTCGATCAGGTCGTCGTACGCCCCGAGGATTGCTCCTATTCTACGCTGGACCGGCAACGGTGGCGGTTCTGGAACGGGGAGGGTCCGGACATCCTCCATGTTGAGATGAGACACCGTAGCACCATTGGTCATACCTTGGATCGTACTTTGGACCTCAGGACCGTTGAGGAGATAGTTCAAGAACGAAGGATCAGCCTTCGATTTATCACAACGGATTAAGAGTGTTCGTTGCCCCAGACAGGGCTGGAGGCCATCCGGAATAATGGCGACATTCCCCACGGGGGCCTCTCGTGCCATTATCAAGTCACCAGGTAAAGGTACGGCTCGTCGTGTCCATGTTTTATAGGTTTCTTCGGAGACACGGTAGACATTGTCCAAGATGAAATAGCCACGACCGATATTCGGAGTCCGGATCGACGGATGCCCAACGTCTTGCCTTGGGGCTGTCTTGTGTTCGCAGTCAACGATCAGTTCACAAATATCCCCAAGCTCGACCTTTGTCTTCCCCCACGGGACCACGATGTTGTCACTCATTTCTGCCTCTTCGACATCGTCTTCTTGCGTTCCCTAAAGACTCTTGGCCACGTCAGAGGCGGCGCTGTGCAGATATTGTCCTGCCGCACGAAGGCACAAACACCGGGCAACTCGTTCTTGGAACAGATTTCGGGATTTGTATGCCTACATCCGTACGTCTGATTCTCGGTATCTAGGGGATGTAACGGGGCATGGAAAGAGCTCTTCTGCTTCATCACAGGTCCTCCATGAGCCGGGCGATATCCTCCGGCTCCGGCAGTAGGCCGTGGAGTTCCTGGGGCAGGGCGGGGACGATACGGTACTCGGCGACACCGATGGGTTTGGCGGCGTTGCGGAGGGCGTATTCGACGATGGTCTTGTCTTTGCTCTTGCAGAGGATGATGCCGATGGAGGGGTTCTCGCCTTCTTCGCGGACGGTGTCGTCGAGAAGGGCGAGGTAGAACTGCATCTTGCCGACGAACTCGGGCTCGAACTCGCCAACCTTGAGTTCGAGGGCCACGAGGCAGCGGAGCCGCCGGTGAAACAGAAGCAGATCGATGAAATACTCCTTGTCCCCGGCCTCGACGCGGTATTGACTGCCGACGAAGGCGAACATGCCGCCCATGGCGCGAAGGAAGCGTTCGACACGGCTCAGGATGGCGCGTTCGAGTTCACGCTCCGAGTGTTCCTCACCGAGTTCGAGGAAATCGAAGAGGTATT
The DNA here is from genome assembly GCA_903837785.1 of Candidatus Hydrogenedentota bacterium. GTDB lineage: Bacteria > Hydrogenedentota > Hydrogenedentia > Hydrogenedentales > CAILVY01 > CAILVY01. The sequence continues at coordinate 19,335 of CAILVY010000087.1, read as the reverse complement.
CGTCCTTGAGGGCCAGCTTGGCCTGATCGCGGATCGGTTCCGGCAGCGTAGCGTCGAAGTTGGTCTGGCTGATGAGGGTTTTCTCGTAGGTCTGATTCTCGATCTGGTGGGCCAGCACACGCTTTGTCCAGCCCATGCGCCGGGTCATCCGGAGGTAAAACTCGCGCTGGAGCGGGTCCTTGCAGTGGTCCAGGATTACGACATTGTGGCTCCAGCCAATTTCTCCAACCAGTGGTTGGAGTCTTTCAGAGTCGCTGTATTCTGAGTAAAACTTGCGCATATACCATAGGTTCTGGACGCTGAAACCCCGGATGCCGGGAAACTCCGACTGAATGTCGCCGGAGAGGCGTTTCACGACCTCTTTACCCCATGATTCGTCCCGCTGGCGCTCGACGATCATGTGTCCGATGTCCCAATACAGGGCGATCAACTCCTTGTTGACGGCTTTCAGAGCGGCGTATTGGGCAGACCGGATGCGATCCTTCACGTCGCGCAACAGGGCGGCATAGTCGGTGGGAACCAGGTCAGGCATGGCTCGAACTCCAAATTCTCCAACCAGTGGTTGGAGAAATGCGACCACTCATCTCACGCGAAGGCGCAAAAGCGGGAAGGGAACCTGCAACGGCTGTTGCAGAATTCAGGCGGGTGCCCGTAAAGCTCGCACCACCGGTGCGAGAATTCGGCCCAGGCGCCCCTAACTCTATATTCAGCAATAGGTTGTGAAATAGTGCAGCCAATGGTTGCAGTTCTTGAGCGCCAGACCGGATCATGCATTTCCCTCCAGGATCGAGGCTACGTTCTCCGCGATCCGGGACTCCAGTTCGTGGGCCTCGGTATTGAGGGTTTCGAGTTCCTCATTCAGTTCTTCCAGGCGCTCGGCAAAATCGAAATCGTCGGCTTCGCGGTCGGCGACGCCGACGTATCGGCCCGGATTGAGCGACCACCCTTGCGCCTCGATTTCGGCAATGGCGGCGACTTTGCACAGACCGGGAATATCGAGGTACTTGCCCTTGGGGAAATGCTCCTTCGTGAGGGTGTCGCCGCCGTGGAGGCGCTCTGGTTTCCCGCCCCGGTACAGCCGGACGATGTTAGCCAGGAACTCGATCTGCTCGGGCAGGAACTCCCGGTGCGCCCGGTCAACCTGATTGTAGATATGGCGGGCGTCAATGAAGAGGACCAAGTCCTTCCGGGGGCTCTTGCGTTTGCCCTTGTCGAAGAACCAGAGGGTGCAGGGCAGCGTCACGGTATAAAAGAAGTTCGAGCCGATGGCGACCATGACATCCACGGCGCGATCCTCGATGATCTTGCGGCGAATATCCATTTCGGAGCCGCGTGCGTCGGAGGCGGAGTTAGCCATGACGAAGCCCGCCCGGCCCGTTTCGTTGAGGGCGGCGTAGAAATTCTGGATCCAGAGGTAGTTGGCGTTGTCGGGCTTGGGCAGTCCGAACGGGAACCGGGGATCTTCTTTCAAGCGATCCTTGTCCACGCGGTCCACGTTAAATGGCGGGTTGGCCATGACGAAGTCGAATCGCCCCCGGCCCTGCCGGTCCACGCACTCGTGCAGGTCGTTGTAGTACGTATTCTCTTCGCGGATGTCGCCGCCGAGCCCATGAACAGCCAGATTCATCTTGCAGAGGCGGACGGTTTCGGCAACGCGCTCCTGGCCGAAGATGCTGAGTTCGGCGGAGGGGTTGTTCTTGTGCTCCTCGATGAAGTGGGCGGACTGGACAAACATGCCGCCGCTGCCGCAGGCGGGGTCGAAGATACGCCCGTGGAACGGCTGGATGATCTCGACGATCAGGCGAACAAGGCAGGTTGGCGTAAAGAACTCACCGCCCTTCTGTCCCTCAGCCATAGCGAACTTGCCGAGGAAATATTCGTAGATCTTGCCAAAGGCGTCGCCCTCGATGCTGTCCGGGATCGAACTGATCAGTTTCAGGAGTTCGACGAGGGTGCTGTTCTCGATGCGGTTGTACGTGCGCGGCAGGACGCCCTTCAGGTCCGGGTTCTCCTCCTCGATGGCCTTCATGGCCTCGTTGATCTTGCTGCCAATATTCGCTCCTTCGGGCAGGTTCAGGAGGGTCTTCAGGCGAGTCTGTTCGGGCAGATAGAGCACGCCCTTCGCCTGATAGTCCACCCTGCCCGGCTCGCGGCGTCGGCCCTTGCCCTGCGCCGCGATCTCCTGCTCCGCCACCGCGAACTTCTGGTCGGCGTACGCCAGAAAGATCAGCCCCAAGACCGGGACCGAGTACTCCGACGACTTTAGCTTTGAATTTGCCCGGAGTTCATCCGCCGCCCCCCACAATCGCTTCTCCACATAGCCATACGAACTGACTGCCATAGGCCTGAATCCCCACTCCCTGCTTCCCTGTGTTACCCTAATTTCTACACCCTTTGGCATGCCCGGTTCAATAGAGCGGCACTTGCTCCGTGTGCCGCTGAGGTAGCCTGCCGTTGACTAGCGTCGTCCAGGGCTGCCGGGCAGTGTAGTCCAACCTGCCCGCCAACACCGCCAGTATCCTGGTTCCCACTTCCTGCTCGACTGGAAGGCGGGTGGACACTGCGCTTGTGGTAGGCCGCAGCGACGGGTGGAGAGTCCAGGCCATACTGGCGTACAGGCGGCATGTCGTGGCGGTGACATGCCCCCACAAGATGTGGGCGGGGGTGAGGGGAGGAGAGGTCTCACGGCGAGCCTGGCGGGGCTCGCCCAGCAATTTGCGCAAACTACACCGTTCCGCGAGCGCCCCTGTGGCCGTTGCGGCGCCGTGGGGCGCGCAACGGCGGAGCAGCCAAGATTAACCCTTGCAGTGAGAGGGGGGATGTGATAAGCTGAAAATCCATTCAGTAGTGGTTATCAAGATGGTTCCGAAGGGGTCATGCCATGCAGCACGCCGAAGTCGAAACTCATGAGATGGAGTCCCTGTGGGACGTGGATCAGGCCGCCAAGGTTCTGGGCCTGTCCAAGACCACCGTATACCGCTTGGCGGGCCGCGAGGACCTGCCAAGCGTCAAGATCGGCCGTGTCCTACGCTTCATCCCCGCCGAGGTCCAGGCATGGGTCTGGGCACAGGCCAGGGGGTGACTCCCCGGCACTTCCCGTGAAGTCTGTCACGCATGTCACGCGTGACATTCCATTGCAGTGCTCAGTTGAGACAAGCTAACGAAAATGGCTATAGAAACTGTTGTCACGCGTGCCACGCGTGCCAAACGTGACAGATCGTCATTCCCGCAATACGATGCCAGACATGTAGCCGAATCTGTTCTCGCCTTCCCGCATCTGTATCCTCTTCAATCTGGGTATTGCGGCCTTCAAGTCACGCAGGAAGCGGAGTTTGTCCCCAGGGTGTTCACGGCCTTGTTCGTAACACCACGCCAACCAGGCACGGTAGAGGTGGTCCGTACGGGCGACTGCCCCTGCCCTGATCTCACAGCACTCCCGTACGAATGTGCTGACCGGCGAGGTGAGCTCGGCAAGCTGATCCAGCGCCTCCTTGGCGGATGACGGTTGCACGAAGTATCCACGCTCTCGTAAGAGAGCGTAGCCATCCAAAGCCCAGTTAAAAATGCCAGGAAACTCCTTGTCCAATTGCTCAGAGAGATGAGGATTCTCCCTGCCCAGGAATGACTCCTTCAGCGTCAGGAGTAGCATCCTGCTGGATATGGCCCCAGAAGAGTCGGGCAGCCGTGGCAGTTCGTTGCTCAGGATCATGATGTGGACCGGCAGGCGCGTCGTCACTGGTGAGAGGAACTTCCGGTTCACGGTCTGTACATCTTCGCCGCTGATGGACAGGAGCCGTTCCAGAACAACGGCGGCATCCGTCCGCCCGCTCAGACGAGCATCGGAGATTACGGCAAGCTGCTTTCCGAGTAAAGGCTGCAAACCAAATTCCATCCCAAGGCTCGCCAGCGTGGGCGAACAACAGTTGTCCACGCCGAGAATGCCTTGCAGGACTCTTGCGATGGTACCCTTTCCCGCACGGGGAGGTCCGATGACCAGGAGGATCTTCTGCTGGCACGTATCCGGCAAGAGGCAATAACCAAACCACTCCTGAAGGAGCGCACAGGATCCTTCGTCATCATCGAAGAGGGATTTTAGGAATTCGAGCCACTTTCTCGGCTCCGGGGCCTCTGGGTTGTAATCGAAGGGCACTGCATTCAGATTGAAGAGAAGTGGAGTATGGCACGTGAACGTGCACGTGGGCAGGTGCAGCAATCCATTCTGGAGCGCCACCATCTCGTTGGCTGGAGGGGGAGTCTCATCGCTGCCGCCAAGTCCCCTCACCCCCCTTGTTTGGCCTGTCCAAAACGGCGGATCAACCTCAGGCAGGAGGGCGTAGCTAGGAAGAGCAGCCTTGACTTCGTCCACAAAGTGGCCGTTGGGCACCATCTTCTTCAGAATCTTTTCGCCTCGTCTGTCAAGCTGCATTTCACCGTCGGGGCCGACTTTATATGTCTGGCACCCGTCGAAGTGTTGGCGAATAATGGCCCCCAGCTTCTCGTCTGATATCCGCTCGTAGACGACGCCGTTGAAGTGGTACCATTCATCCCGCCAGCGCCTCAAGATGAACGCCCCGTTTCGAGTGAAGCGTCGTTCAAGAAGACTCTCCGCACACCGCATCGGCTCATGGCCAAACGGGATGATCGTGCAGGCGTCCTTCCGAACAGTCGTTCCATCCCGCAAGAAGATGCCAAACTGCCCTTCCTTCATCACCGCTGCCCGTGCATCCTTGAGCTTGTGCTCAAGTTCTCGTGCCGTCCACATGGGCGTGGACTTCTTCTCGTTGTATCGATGCATCAGCGTCAGCGCTTGTTCCTCCGTCAGGCCAAACCTGAAACAGATGCACGCGGCATGGAACGCGGCGTCGTGCCCTCCGTTTCCAGAGACAGAATCGGGACACCCCTCAAGATACCTGCGACATCTTTCGAGGGCGTTCTCCGCGAACCGGGCCGAATCTCCCAGTGGGAGCGGAGAAGTTGCCGTGCCGACCGGTTCGTTGCGTTCAGTCCAGGGCGAGACTAGCTCCTCCAAGTCTTCGATCTCTGCCTCTGAAACGAGGCTGGTTGAACGGTATGGGCTGCTGTCATCCAGTTGGTCGACGGAGGCGTTCGCCGCACAAGAGCTGTCCGGAGGCGGGGGGATAGGCTCGTCCATGAGGTCGTCATCATCATCGGTAACGAAGACAGGGGGCCATTGACTCCTGCGAATTGGCGTGACACTCCACTGGGACGCTTGGCTTTCATCTGCGATCATGATTTCCACTCCTTCTGGATGTGGAAACCGAGACCCGGAAGTTTACCCAGATAGTGGCGATACATTGGATGGCGGGTGTCTACTTCTTTCCTTGTCATGAAGTGTATCTCCCAGTAACGCCGGGGCACCATGCGCCCGGCTGAATACCTAGATACACCACAGAAAATGGAGTCCGAGAAAAATCCGACGATTTTTCAACGAGAAGCCAATGAAATAGGGCGAAATGCTCTTTCACATTCCGAGAAAAATCCGACTACGATAGACGCCCACCGGAGTCGATCTGCGTGCAATTGAAGCGGGTCGAGGCTAGAATCGCTCTTCTATGCACGTCGCGCAATAGACCTTCCCGTATTTCACGAAACCTTTATCCACCAGCTTCTTGCACTTGGTGCAGTTAGGCGTGCTTGAAGGCGCCGCTGGGCCTTTGCCCCTGGTCCCACCGCTTTGCCTGGCCTGTTCCCGATCTTCGGAATCATTCTGCAATGCCGCGTCCCGTTTGCGAAGTACAAATTCCAGAAGAGAGCCGCGGTCGATCCGTCTACCCTTGCCTGCGCCCGTGGATTTGATTCTGCCCTGCTTGATCTCGTAATCAATCATTCCCGCCATCGAAGTGAGGGATTTTGTGCCTTCGAAGATTTCCGTCTGCGCGAACTTCACCGCTTCTGCGCGGGACAACCATTTGACATTGCCGCGTGAGCTCATCTCGTTCGAGTTTGTGCATTCTTGTTCGGAATGCCCCTGGTGCACGACCTTAAGCACTGACGCGACCAATGCTTCCGCGTCGATGACGTGCTGCTCACCAGGGTCGGACATCACGGGAGTCCGGCTTACGAGACGCCGCACCTCCCACCACTTGCAGACGCTCTCTCGTTCGAGCTGGATGTAGTCGTTGTCCACGCGGTATTCAATCACACCCTTCGCCATCCCAGCCAGCAGGCGTCTGCACGCCGCGTGGCCTTTCGGCAGCATGAACAAATCCACGCGGCTATCTGGAAATAGCGCCGTCAGGTGCTCGGCAGCCGTCATGAACAATAGGGCGGCAGTCTCCAAGCGCCACCACTTCGCCACGCTGAAGTAATGTAATAGCGCCAACTGCCTGGCCAGTCCGTATCCTTCGATTGTCGCCCTGTGTTCGTCAACAGCAACTTCAGACTTTTTCACAATTTTCCTCGTCGGTGACGCTGCGAGAAGGCAATTATACCATGGCCGAAGGCCAAGTGCATTTGCAGTGCATCGCCCTATTGGGCCTGCAAGACGTTCATCTCAGAGGAACTTAGAGGGCGACTATCTGGCTATACTCCCTTCCCCCCGGACGCCTTGCAGGAGGGCTTCAATGGCCGTGCGGATGTGCGCAGGAATGGTATTCCAGTGGACTAGGGCCTTCACAATACTCGCAGGGAGATCACTCCATCGGTCGGCAAGCTGGAGTAGCTCTGGCGGAAGTGATTTCTGTTGCACGCCAATTGCACGCAACTCCACAGAATCGCCATTTTTCGGGCAATTCTGGGGTACTTCGCCTGCCTGAACGCAAACGGCGCAAGTGCCTTTTCTTTCAAGCACTTGCGTCGTTAACGGTTCTATTTCTACTATCTGTAACATGGTAGGCGGGGCGGGACTCGAACCCGCGGCCACCGGATTAAAAGTCTGTGGAACGCAATTTGTAAGTGCCTGTGCCACAGAGCTTTGCATGGGCACACAAGACCCCGTTACCCCAAATGTTACCCCAGAAATCCCAAAAGACCCTAAGCAAGCCCTGCTTGATGCGCTTCGGGCCATGCCCAAGGATGAACTGCTCGCAGTGCTCGCGGAAGCCTTGGGCGGGCGGTGACACCATAGGTGCGGTCGCAGGAAGGCGATAATCCCCCCGCACAGTGCGTGTCCGGCGCTGTAGAATCAACGAACGGCACGCCGGTAAGGGTGAGATAGCCCCCCAAAGATTCAAGCGCCTTATCGCTTCAAAATGCGTGTAAAGTGACACCACCGGCGGGGGGGGGCTTGGGGTGGACCCCATGCTCTTGAGCGGTTGCTTATGGTGACTGAGTGGAAAGATTCGTCCACCTCAGACCCGAACGCTCCCAACGCTATCCCATGCAGAAGCATCATGCCGCCTATCCCAGTCGGTCCCATAGGCCCCCCACCAGGTCTTTCGGGTCCCCTTCTTGCCCGCCATCCTTAACCTCCCGCAGGGTATTTTGCACTGCATGTTTGCCCTCCATCTACCCCTGTCAATCCCCTATCCACTCCCACAACCAACCATCACTGAGTCTATCGCCAAATCAAACGCCACAAGATCAAACACATAAACCTTGATTTGGAGATGTCCACCGTGATACGCGATGTCTCTGTGCATAACCCTGCCGGAAGCTGCAGTGACGGCTAAAGCAAGAACTGAACAGCTGGCTTCAGAGTGTTGTGGCCAATTGACCAGCAATGGAAAGCAATACAAGAGTCAAAAAGGAGATAGGTCTGTATGCCATCATGCGGTTGGAGCGAGTTATTGAGATTTGCTGACCTGACGCTGCGAGGGGGCCTGGTCATGTTGGCTTCGGCTATTCTTGGGGGAGCGACAAGCGCGGAGGCGGAACTAGATGATGATGATTGGCTTCGCCAACTCGCAGTCGATTGCATGATTGATTTGTCCGGTTACAGTCTTTCGTACTCGTATCCACTCCCCGTGGATGACGCAACAGACGGCGGGCAAGTAGAGATTCATACTGGTGTTAAGGTAGATACCGGCACCGGGGCAGACGGGTGGTTAAGCGAAGGCGTCGTAGCGCTGGGCAAGGCTGGTGAGGAGACTATAAAGCATTATCGGTACGTCACATCGAGCTTGGTAATCTCGGGAGAGGTAACCATCTATTGCCAATACGACTTTCTCTCAAACATAGAACTTACCCCGGATGCGTCTTTGACGGTGTATGCGGGACAGTCGATTAACCTGGACTATGCATCATGGTCTGACGAGATATGGTACTCGATACCCGCGTATTTCAGAGAATCCATCACCCCCTATTATGACCACATAATCTCGCTGCATCCGAAAGAGGGCCCCGGCAAGAGGGGGAGCTTTCGTTTCTTCACCAATCAGCGCGGGCACATCAATGCGTCAGTGATGGCGAATGGAGGTGATGGCCTCTTTGTATTGGAGGATTCAGGTCCAGGGAAAGAGGCGGGCAACGGGGGTGACGTTCTGCTCGATGCAAACGAATCTGACGTACAGATTGACTACATCAGCGCGAGCGCTGGACAGTCCAGTGGTCAGCAAGGAGCTGATGCCGGGACGATTACCGTTCGCGGCGCCCGCATTTTTGGCTCCGGAAACGGGTACAGCACGTGTATGGCGGACGGAAGCGACGGCCGCTTTGGGCAGGAAGGGAGTGACGGTGACCACGGAATTTCAGGTGGTGATGGTGCTGTGGGCCAAGATGGCCAGCCTGGATACCCGGGGGGTACGGGAGGCATCATCAGGTTGGTCGGGGAGGTGGACAGTTCGCTGCTTGCAGGGGCTCCCCCCGGTATGTTTGCGCCCCTCAGCGCAAATGGAGGCAACGGTGGGGACGGTGGCTGGGGAGGCACCGGCGGTTCGGATGGTTCCGACGACGGAGTGCCCCAAAAATCGAGAGGGGGCGATGGTGGCAATGGCGGTTCCGGAGGTCGGGGTGGCGTGCGAGGCAAGGTAGTCATCAATGATAGCACGACTTTGCCGGGTAATGACGGTGCCGGAGGAGATGGAGGGTTTGCTGGTAACGGCGGATGGGGCTACTATGGAGGTAAAGGTGGTAAGGGTGGCCAAGGCGGCGATGCGGCCGCTTTCCCGGGCACCGGCGGCAGTGGGGGCGATGGTGGTGTCGGTGATACAGCTGCCGGGGGCAAGGACGGCGACGATGGTCAAGACGGCGCCGCAGGTACGAACGTTCTTGCTGAAAACCCGAACATTATCCCGGAAGTCCCGCCATTGATGCACTCGAAAAAGAAATGGACGTTCATGGTGTACCTGGGAGGAGATGACCTGAACTTGGACCAATCCATGGGTTGTGAATTAGACAATCTGGAGAGTATTCCCGTTCACAAGGCGACGAGAAATACCATGAACATTGTGGTGCAACACGATCGTCTCGGTCTTTCAGCCAAGTACAAGATTCCGGAAGATGAGCCTTGGGGGAATTGGGGCAACACAAGACGCGGGTTCGTCTTGCCGGACGATAACTGGTACAACGATTCTTGGTGGCCGATCGACCTTCCCGCCGTCAATCCCTCTTGCTCAACCGTCTTATACCCCTTGTTTGGCCCTGTGAATTCCGAATTCAGTACCGGGGCCCCTGAAACACTGGAGGACTTCATAGTCTGGGCAAAGATGGTTGCGCCCGCGGAGAACTATGTTCTTATCATCCACGGCCATTCCCTGAGCGGAATAGGTGGCTGTGTTGGCGACCTTACCAATGGACAAGGAGACAAGAAGGACTGGCTCAAACTTGACGAACTGAAAAGCGCGCTACAAAGGGCAAATGGGATCGATCTGCTTGTGCTGGACTGTTGCCAGATGATGTCGGTCGAGACAGTTGCGGAGTTGCGGGGGTGCTGCAAGTATCTCATGGGTTCACAGACCCGCGTACTCGGAACGATGCTGGAAGAAGCAGGCCTTCGATACTATCTGGGGTCGCGGAATCTGTATCAGGACACGCTCAAAGCACTCGTGAGTTCTTCAGCAGACTATTCGTTGCTGCAACTGGCAACGATGATGGCGAGCAATTCCGAGAATGATTCCGTGACTGTCGTTGATATGAGCGAGGGCATTCTGAATGCGTTGCTCAATTCCTTGAGGAGTTTCTTCAGTATCTGGAAGAATCGAGACGTAATCTCAGATGCCTGGCAATATACCTCCAAACACCAGAATCGATACGGTTTGTCGTCGTTTGTCCTTGATAAACCTTGGGTTAAACCACTGGTTGATGAGGAATTCACGGACCTCTATTCGGCCGTGAGTGATACGGCCAGCATATGTGAGGACACAGGAGGCAATCTGGTCGCAACGTGCCGTTCGGTCACCGATGCACTTTCCGGGGCCGTGGTTTTCAATCGGGCATGGTCGGCGGATTACAAAGGGCTTAGCATCTACTTCTCAACAAAAGACGCGAATTGGTACAGAAGCTTGAACCTTCGATTCTCGGCAGAAGCGGGGTATCTTGCTTGTCTCGGGCCCCTCAGGCAACTGACGACCGCTCCCGGACATGGCGATAGCATAGCCAATGCGCTGATGTTGTCGGCGGGAACAAAGAGCGGCAATACCTATGAGGTGCAAACGCAAGAATCGCCTAGTGATGCATACCTTTCCTTCGAGGGAAATACTGGAGTTGCCATGGCCGTGAACGCGCGTGGGGCGGGTCTCTCTGGAATGACGCGGATGGCTCTCACCCTCTATGGTCCAGGAGGCGAGTCAGTATTGGGGAATTGGCGCGGTCTGCCTGCTTCACTCGGCGGGAATTCAGGTGGTACGGTGACCAGCGGTGTAGTGGTGCTGCCCGCGAATGGAACCTACTGTCTCAAGGTGGGCTTCTTAGACGGGGAGACTGGTACGGAGAATCGATTCTTGCTTGACCTCTGCTTGGATGCTCCCGAGAGACTATATGCGCAAGCGTTGGTAATGCCCGTCTCGCTGGCATTCACGGAGGCGGTCGGCCAAGAAGTATGGCAATATGCCGAGATTCGCAATGCGGGACAGACAGAATTGAGTATAAAGGACATCACCTTCCCGGCGGAACTGCCGTTCTTCGGTGATATCAACTATCTTGATGTGGGCCAAGTGATTTCGCCGGGCGGTGTGGGACACCTTGCAGTATGCTTCTCCCCACGGACTCCCGGGCACTTCGAGGGTGAGATTCATCTGTCTACGGATTCTGTTGTGACACCGACGATTATTGTTCCCGTGACGGGAACGGCCTCCATCGGTACATGTTCGCTCCAGGTTGTTCTAAGTCCAGAAGGCGCGGCCGCTGACGGGGCACAATGGCGGATCGCCGGCCATGCTTGGCAACATAGCGAAATTCCTCAATCCGGAATCCTTCCGGGAATATACGTTGTGGAGTTCAAAGATGTCACGGGTTGGGTGACTCCGGAAAGTCAGAAAACGACTGTAGTGGGGACACGCACAGTCGTGAGTGGAGATCGCGCCACATATGCAGCTATGGCTGAAAACACTGGTTCCATACGTGTCACAATCCAACCGAACGAAGTAGTGACAGCGGGTGCACAATGGCGACCTTCGGCAATCCGGCCCTGGACAAACAGTGGCCTTACACAAAGTGATGTTCCGACCGGTGCATACACAATCGAGTTCACGGATGTGCCCGATTGGAAGACTCCGCTCGTCCAGCGTGTGACTGTTACTGCCGGACAGACCACTCCTGTCATCGCCAGGTATGAAGGAGTCTCCGGTGAGGGTGAAGGTGAGGGTGAGGGTGAAGGTGAAGGTGAAGGTGAAGGTGAAGGTGAAGGTGAAGGTGAAGGTGAAGGTGAAGGTGAAGGTGAAGGTGAGGCCCACGGCGGTTGCTTCGGTGGCAGAATCGACGGGAAACCTGGAGCCCCGGGAGATTTCTCGCTTCTGGTCTTAACTTGCTTCCTGTTCGTCCTGTTGAGACCTCAGCAATCTGTATCACGGGGCAGTCTCAGGGAAATGGAGGATCCTGTATAGAGCTCGGCAACTACGATCAGGAGCAAGAAACGAGTCGTTACGGCGGGTCAGAACTTCACAGAGTGTTAGGATTCCTCACGGGGCAGTTTTGGTGGCATTTGGTCCGCTTGAGGGTTCTAGGTCCGCAACGAACTGGCCTTCTTGCCTTCAGAGACAATTGCTCATCACCTTGTCACTGATAGCCGTCGAACTGTTGTCCCCGGCTTTCGTTCGAATACATCTTGAAAACCAGAGCAAACTGCTTGAGATTGTTTTGGCAGGAAGCGCTTCTTGCGGCTTCTCTGGCCCGAGCAAGGGCAGGGAGAAGAATTGCCGCCAGAATCCCAATGATGGCGATAACGACAAGGAGCTCAATAAGTGTGAAGCCACTTCGTGCGACCAAGGATATTGCACCCCCCAACGCAGTATTACCAATTACTAAACCGTAATACCCCCATTGAGACTCTTCAAATAAAGATGCGCGAAAGACGAAGATTATGTCCGTAGTGGATTAGTGGGATTTTCTGGTATATGAACGCCGCTCCCTGCGGTTGATGCCGTTTGCTCGGCCCTGTTTTGCAGTGTGGCATGGGCCTAGTATAGGGAGCCAAGGATTAGGCCAAAATACCAAAAGATGCCGCGAATCGACCGAAAAAGCTTCTGCGGGGCTCGATTGCGGGAGTCGCTTCCAAGACATATCCCTCGGTAATGCGTATGGCCAGTGTGTGAATCGCGCGGCTTGCGGGACAGCCAGGACTGACTATAGAAAAGGGTTGTGATTGGAGGACGGCATTACGAACGTTCGGGTCGAGGGGGACGTGCCCCGCGTAATCAATCTGCATACCTAGGTATTTTCGCGCCGCGGCAGAGAGTTTGTTTACCGATGTAAAGGCCTGTTGGGAACTGTCAGCCATATTGGCCAATACGTGCACTTTAGCCTTCGGGTTGAGGCTGTTAATCATCTTAACCATAACATAAGCGTCCAAGAGTGCAGAAGGCTCGGGCGTGGTTACCAGCAGGGTCTTGTCTGCGGCAATTGCGAACGCAACAGATGACGGCCCAATCCCCGCCATGGTATCGATAATGACGTAATCGAAATGCTGCTGCAGGGATTCCATGGCTGTGCGGACGTTGCGACGCCCGTTTTCATCAAGGTTGGCAAGATGCCCCAAGCCGGATATCCCCGGCACAATTTTGATGCCGCCGGGGCCGTCCACAAGGATGTCGTGGATTTGTCGTTTGCCTTCGATAACGGATTGAAGCGTCTCGCGCGACTTCAACCCCAAGATGACTTCGACGTTGGCCAAACCAATGTCAGCATCCATGATGACCACATCAAGATCTTGCCGCGCAAGCGCAATGGCTAAATTCACGCTGATGTTCGTTTTGCCAACGCCGCCTTTTCCGCCACTGATGGCTATAACAGCGCCGGGACGTCTTACCTGACGAACGTATCGGTGCAGATTGAATTCTCGTTTGTAAGGCATTCAGGAATTCTCCTCTTTCAGTCCAATGAGGGACTCCCCTTCCCGGCCAACGGAAGGGGAGTCTGGAAAGTGGCTTACTTCGCAAGGTTTGCGTTGAAGGCGGTCAGGTGATTGTTGGACCCTCGCAGTAGATTGCTGTAGACGGTCTTGATGTCCCTTTTTGCAGTTAGGGCAAGGGCTGCATTGATATCGGCGATATCGGTTTCCTCAATGAGGACTCCCACATTGAGCGCATCGACAAGGGACAAGCTGCCTTGGGCTACCAGCGCATCATACAGGGCCTGTAATTCCGGATTGGTGAACTCGCCAAACCCTTTGCCGGCCGCCGGGTCCGTAACACCATATTTGTCGAGCAAGTTCTTGATGGCGTCCATGTGCGTCTGCTCACTGCTGGAGATGTTGTTGAATATCGCCGAACCCCACACGTCGTACAGGAAAACGTAGACGTCTCGTGCGACCTTTTCCTCTTCGCGAATATACGTCAGCCATCCCTTCTCCGCAGATGTAAGTGCGGCGGTTTGTGCATAGGCCAGCGAACTCAGGCCAACAGCAAACAAAAGTCCCGCGACAACAACAAGTTTTCCGGCGCTAGAGCGAGTCTTCAATAGCGAATTCCCCATTGGTTGTTTCTGAACTCGTTCGGTCGACTGTCGATGCAGTACATACCCCATGAGCAATTGGTGTGCCAGCCTTAGCTGCAAAAGTCTCGTATTCTTTGATAACTCGTATTCTTTGATAATAAGAGGCGCAGCGCAGTCCTTTTTTGCCATCATGCTGGCCACTGACCCCTGCAAAATTTGCATAGTTAGGCTTGCTGCTATGCCAAGTTTGGACAGTCACAACTTCTCGAATTTCGTCCCTGTCGATTCACCCGGTTCCCGCCCCTCTCTTTGCCTGTTAATTATGCTAATTTCCTGCCCTTTTGATCGGTTTTGCACGGTCAGCGGTGACGGCACACATTATGCTGAGCCTAAACATAGACTTGCTGGCTATTTGATGTGGGAGGCAGAACCAATGGTTGCTAGAAGATTGCTCGTATGGGCCGTCATCTACAGTGTTGCAGCCGCTTCTTGCACCATTCCGTGCTCCTCTCTTGATCTTCGCGGCGATCTGAATGGAGACAACCGAACGGATATTCGGGACCTCCAGGTGCTTGTGGCGCAAATTGTGGCAGGGAGTGCCAGCGCAAAAAAGGCGGATCTCAATCGCGACGGGAGAGTGGACGTGCGCGACCTCCAGCTCATTCTCGCCCGCCTCAAATCCCCTGTCACATCGGGCCAGGACATTCCCTCGGACAAGAACATTCCGCGGACGGTATCACCTTCTCAGGAAAGCCGGCTCCAGCTGGAGTCATGTATTGCCAAAGGTCTGCTCCCCAGAGACGACCAGAAAGCTCGCTCCTTTACGAATCGCGCCGACGGACAGGCTGTCCTGACACCGCAAGAAGAACGTTACCTCCTTACGCTTACCGCCAATGCCCCGCCCGCTTCCTGTTAGCTTCCGTCACTTCAGTTTTTGTGCGTTTTTGAAGCTAAAAGGAAGGGTTATCCCATGAAAATAAGATTCTTGATGTGGAAACTTTCGCTGGTGGTCGCGGGAGCTCTTATAGCGCCCGGCGCCGGCGCTCAACAATACATGCTCGGCGACCTGAACGGCGACGGGATCATGAACATTCTCGACATCCAGGCAACCATCGCCCAAGCCCTTGGGGCGATAGCGCAGACGCCGCAAGCCAATCTCGATGAGAACGGCCAGGTGGACGTGCTGGACGTGCAAAACGAGATCAATTCGGTATTGGGTGAAGGCGGTCTCGTGCAGAAGATGTCCGGCTCGGTCAATTGCCAGGGTGATTGTGACATGCTCACCATCCGCGCCTTGTCGATGGACGGTCAGTGCGAACAAGCGGACGTGGACCCGGTGACGGGGGAGTTTCAACTCCGCCTGAAGGTCAAGACCGCATGGTCGCTTTCCCTGTGCCAGAAGACCGGCACACAAAGCCAGGCGCAGGACCGCGTACTGGCCACTTTCCAGTTCCGGGTTGGCCAGCAGGAGTCGTCAACGCTCCCGCTTATGACGCTGGCACGCGAGGAACTGCAGTTGGGCACGTGCGAGCAGGATCAAGACCGTATCCGGCTGCGCGATAGCGTTCAACAGATGCTGGGGCAACTGGCGAAGCCGGTTGATTCGACCGATAGCAACGGCGACGGCGTGCCTGATTTCGTTGACCCGCTGCTGCAGCGTCTTTCCACAGGCCCTGGCGTTCCGCATAACGCCGACCTGGCGCCCCTGTGCCAGGCTGTCGGCCCCTGCTTAGATGGCTGGGTCGAAGCGGGTGTGAAGCCGGACCTGACGGATGAGAACGGCGACGGCTGCCCTGATTTCGTGGAGCCGGTGCTGGCCTGCATTCAGGCCCAAGTACAGACTTGGCTTCAGGCTAACGGTGTGCACGTTCCTCCCACCGACAACGATGGCAATGGCATACCTGACACTGTTGATGCAGTCATGGAACACGTGCGGGCGAACGTTCAAATGTGGCTCAATCAGGTCGGTTGCGCTGACTGCTGCGACCAGGACGGCGATGGCGTTCCCGACTACATCCAAAGCCGCCTTTGCTATAGCGGAACCGTTGGCCCCTTTGACTCTGATGGCGACGGCATCCCGAACTATGCCGAGGACAACGACGGCGACGGTATCCCCAATTATCTCGATCCCGACTGCCGGAATGCTGACGACGATGACGCCGACGGTGTCGCGAACGTAGACGACCTGGATGATGACAACGACGGCCTTCCTGATTATGCCGACCTGTGATTTGAACGTCGATTGCGGTTGAAGGAGTTGTCTGAGGAACGGGAGCGTCGCAAGCTCTATCTGCGGCGCTCCCCCAAGGAACTGGGAAGGCGGGAGTATGAAGAAAAGGCATCTGTACAGTACGGCGGTGGCAATCGTCGTCGTTTCCTTTGCTTACGGCGGATTTGGGGCAACCGTGGCAATCGGTAACCAATCGGGGATACCCGGTTTCGGGTTTGCCGCTCTGCCCGTGACATTGACGCTGGATGCAGGCGACCAAGTCGCTGGGGCCGAGTGGGAAACAACATTTGACAGCACAATGCTTAAGCTTTATTCAGTCCTTACCGGACCAGCGGCAACAGCGGCAGGTAAGACCGTCACGTATAGTGCGTTGAGCCCCGGCCGAATTCGCATTGTCATAGCCGGGCTCAATCTGGACACAATGTCCGACGGAGTCTTGGCGTCATTGGTTTTTACCGTATCACCAAGTGCCCCCAGCGGGCCTCAGCCTGTGTTGGTTGACCAGCTTGTCTTGACAAACCCGTTCGGAGTGGAAGTGGAATCTGCCGCAACGCCGGGCATTTTGAGTTTGAGCAGAGAAATGCTTCCGGTTGGGCCTGCCACAATATTCGGCAAAGCCAGCATGTGCCTCGTAATCGTTCTATTGGGGCTCTATGCCGTGGGACGACGGGATATTGAGCGATGCGCCTGACACACCTAACATATGCCCTCAGGCTATGCCCGATTCTTTTGGCTGGTATCCCTGCTACGGGGGCTGTGGTCACTTTGCAGCCCCCACAAGCGGTCCAAGGGCTGTATGCCATCCCAATCCGCGTTGCACCGGCAAGCGCTGAACAAATGGCAAGCCTGCAATTCAATGTCTCATTTAATGCGGCGAACACGAGCGTGGTCAGCATCGAAGCCGGGGCTATCGCCTCAGCAGCATTGAAGGATGTCATTTTCAGTACGATTTCCCCGGGAAACATCAAAGTCGTTGTCGCCGGATTGAATCAGGATATTCTGCAGGAAGGCATCGTGGCTACGATGTACATGCAGTCTGCGACTACTGAAACTACGCCTGCGATTGAGGTGAGCTCCCTTGTGGGCGCGGACCCAATCGGGAACTCCGTTGACATTTCGTTGGATAACCAATACTCCACCACAAGCAATACGAACGATTCCCAAGAGTCAGAAGCGGAAGAAGCAGATTACGCCACTGACGCGGAAACGGCCTCTGATGAAGGGGGAGCGGTTACTGAGCATACTGACCAGCAGCTTTCGCCGGACAAAAGCCTCAAGGACTTTGGCGTAAACGGTGGCGAAAACACAAACATGAACCTTTCAACGCAGGTTCCAGGCGTGGCACCCGGAGCGCGCGAAATTCAAAACAGCGCTGCAGCCAATCGCCTCCCTGATGCCGCCGCGCGACCCGGGACTGACCCCGGCAATGAAAAGGGCAATCCCGTTTATGTAATGGATGCTCCCGTTTCAACGACCATTAACGTCGCGCCGAACAACACCCCGGAACGCCGTCAAGCTCCTACAAAAGTTTCTTCCAATGACAGCACACACATACCGGGCACCATGGAGACAGTTACCGACGGTGTGCCGAACAACATGGTCCCCTTGCGTACATCTCGCGAACAAACAGCCATGTTGGTGATGCCCCGCGTGATCGGTGCTCCTGGCATGCTGCATGAAAACATCATGCTGGAAGAGACCACACAGAATGTCTCATACACAAAATGGTTGCCGTGCCTGTTGCCGCTGCTTTTTGTAGCAGTAGTGTTCGCGGCTCATCAGGCGTTCCTATGCCGCCCCAAAAAGAAGCAGCACACCGGAAACAAAGGACATCACTGGCAATAAGGGAGCAGTTATGTTGTCCCTTCTAAAACTGGCGCCGCTGCTCGGGTTACTGGCGTGCGCACAGGGGATGGCCGCCACATTGACTGCCGGACAGGTCGATGCAAAACGTGACACAACGATAACCGTACCGCTAACGCTCGGTCTGGGAGGTGATGACAAAATCGCTGGTTTTCAAGGAGACATCCATTTCGAACCGAAGGCTTTAAGCCTCGTAACCATTTCACCCGGCCCCGCCGCGGTCGAAACCAAGAAGAACGTTAGTTACAGCACAGTCTCTAGAGGCCATGTTCGCCTAATTCTTGCCGGATTGAATCAGAATCTAATGCATAACGGGATTGTCGCAAATATCGTGTTTCGAGTTGCCTCCCAAACCGCCTCAGGAAGGCAAGCGATTACATTCGAAAAGGTTACTGCTGCCGATGCCAACGGAGGCCCCGCTTCCCTTTCCGCGTCAAGCGGATATGTCAACGTCTGCCCACAGGAAGAAGAACCGCATCCGCAATTACAGACGGGCTGTTCTTGTCTGGGCGCACGGGCTGATATGATCGAGCCTCCTCCGGTGGGCGATGTTTTGCCTGTGGCGCTTCTGGCTTTCGCGCTTTTACTGCGCCCGCATAGAAGGTTATTACGCCGCGGAGGGCATACCGCATACTGTACGGAAAGGTAATCATGAAAAACACATCGTCTCGACCAACTCATCGTGTTGTTTCATGGATTCTCTTGTCATGCATGTTTTCTCTGAACACTGCCATCGCCGCCACCCTTACCGTCGACACCGTCTCCGCCAATGCTGGCGATATCGGCATTTCCTTGCCGGTCGCCCTGTATCCCGGTTCCCGCGACGCTGTCTGCAGTATTCAGTTTGATTTCGTGTTTAACAATGCCACCATATCTGAGTCCACAGTCACTATCGGCGCAGCCGCCTCTCTTGCCGGAAAGACAATCGCTTCCTATGTTTTGGCAGTCGGTCGAGTGAGGGCAATCATCACCGGCCTGAACCAAAACACGATTCCTCAAGGCGTTGTGGCTAACTTGATTTTCTATGTTCGTGCTGCTGCCCCGGACGGACTATCGGAGGTTCGTTTGGAAAATCTTGCACTGGGCAATAAATACGGCGATCTCATCTATACAACTTCTGTTGCCGGCGGTATTGCCGTAGGCGGAGTAGCTGAAGGTGAAGGCGAGGGCGAGGGCGAGGGCGAAGGTGAGGGTGAGGGTGAGGGTGAGGGTGAGGGTGAGGGTGAGGGTGAGGGTGAGGGTGAGGGTGAAGGTGA
>CAILVY010000086.1 GCA_903837785.1 Candidatus Hydrogenedentota bacterium | reverse complement strand
GACCACGATCCCAGGGACACCGTCCACAGCGGATTGCTCGAGTAGTTTCCGTCGGAGAAATTGTCCATAAACGCCGGGGAAGCGCCCGCGTACGCCTTCGCGAGCCGGAAATTGTCAAAGGCAAACAAAGGCGTTCCATCGACATACGCCTGCAAGCGATTCGTCGTGGTGACGTTCGTTGTCACGTCGCGCATAATCGTCTTCAACGCACCATCGTGGTCACCGAACGCCACGGTGATTTTCGTGCCGTCCATCTTCACGTGAACATCATACCACGACCCGGAACTCAGCGTCATGGCTTCGGTATTGGCGAGAATGGTTTCGTTTCCGTTGACCACCTCGGTCAGCACCTGGATTCCAAACCAGCACCAGAGCGCGAGGTAGTTGTTCGTGTCCACATAGCGAAGAAACACCCCGAACGAATCATCAAAGCCTGAGAACGTCATATACCGGTAAGAGTACCACAACTCCGCATCCGCGTCCGTATTCGCGGTGTAGATGGTCTTCAGCCCGGAATTCGTGTCGGAGACCAGGTAGTTGCCGGTGGCCGACCAGTTTCCGGACCCGACTGTCCACACGGGGCTCGCGGTGTAGTCTCCGTCGGAGAAGTCGTCCGCCAACACGGGGTCATACACGACATTCTTCTTCGTGAGCAGGTTGCCCGCGGCGTCATAGGCGAACGACTGGCGCAACCTTGGAATGCCGCTCGCGTTGCGGCGTATCGCGTCCACCAGGCGATTGCGGGAGTCATATCCGTAGTCCCACGCCTGCCCCGTGGCCGTTTCCTTGATGCGCAACACGTTCAAGGCGTCGTCCACGTCGTATTGGAAACCCTCGAGCAACGTCGCTCCGGACTTGTGCTCTATTTTCGTGAAGAGATTTTTGTCATCGTAGGCATAGTGCGTGTCCACGCCGTTGGGCGCGCTGGTTTCCGTGCGCATCCCGAGCGCATTGTACTGGAAACCCCAGGTCTTCCCGCCGGGCGCGGTAATCGTGCTCAGCGCTCCCCGGTCGTCGTACGTATAGGCATAGTCGTCCCCGTGCCACGTGTCCATGGTCACGACGTGCCCGGCCGCATCGTACGTGTATTCAAGGTCCCCGAGGTCCGCGTCGTGTTCCCGCGTCATCCTGCCGCCCGCGTCGAACACAAACGAGTGATCGTTCGTATGCCAATCCGTGTACTTCGTAACGCGCGACATCGCGTCGAAGTAGAAATACGCCGAATCCGTCTGCGGGCTGCCGTTGTTGTACCCGAGGTTGATCCGGGTCAGGCGTCCCGTCGAGTTGTCGTAACAGCGCTCCACCGGATCGAGCGAGCCGTCCGCGCCCCCGCCCACCTTCGTGAGGCGGCTCTTGTCGTCGTAGAACATCTTGTGGGCCTTGCCGCCGGGATACGTGACCGCCGTGAGCCGGTTGCTGGCGTCATAATCGAGGTCCGTGACCCCGTCCTGCGGGTCGGTCACGGTGGACACCTGTCCGAGCATCGTGTACGTCACCTCGGCATCGTCGTTCGGGTCCTCGACGCGGGTAAGTTGGCCCCGGTAATCGTACTCGAAGGTCGCTTCCTGCCCCAGCGCATCGGTGAACCTGACGGCTTGGCCGAGCGCGTCATATTCCGTTTGGACATTCTTCCCCCCCGCTTCCACCTTGGTTACACGGTCGATGATGTCGTAGAAGTACTCGACCTCCTGGTTCAGCGCATTCATGACCCTCGTTAGCCGCCCCACTTCGTCGAAGTATTTGTAGGAGGCGTTGTCAAGGGGATCCGTTACTTTCGTCAGTTTTCCGCCGGAACCGCCGCAATTGCCGCAAGTGCCATGATCGTATTCATACGCCCAAATTTTGCCCAGAGGATCGGTGTATTCAATGATATTTCCCCAATCATTGAAGGCAAAATCCTGGCTGTTATCATTCGGGTCGGTGCAATGGGTCATGTTGCCGCGCAGGTCGTACTCATAGACCCATGCGTTGTTCAAGGCGTTTCGCCTGGTGATCAGTTGTCCGTAGTTGTCATGGACAAACTGCAATCCGTTCGCGCCCATGCTCGGATGCGTAATCTTTGTCAGAAGGTAGTTGGCGTCATAGAAATACGACGTAGTCAGGCCGTTGCGGTCCGTGACTTGGCTCGGATAGAGCGCGCCTTGGGGATAGGTGATTTCTTCGGAAGGCCCGTCGAACGTGCTGAATGACGTGATCATGCCTTTGTCGCCGTAAACCGCTTCCGAGTAGACGGAATTGTCCGGCCCAGTCACTTTCGTCAGGGTCTTGTGGTTGGTCTCATCCTTATACTCGTACGTGATGCTCTCGTAGTTCGTGCTGTCACTGTAGTACCGCCGGGAGAGCACGTACGAGTGATCGTCGGTCCAGACCTCCTCGATCTTCCGGTCGCTCCCGTCGTTCGTCACTTGAATGACGTCGCGCCCGTTTTCCCCCTGCGTCGGGAACGTGCGGTCCAAGACCATTTCCGCCCCGTCCGGGGTGTCCATCGTGATGTCTTCGGCACGCCAAGGGACATAACTCCCCTCGACGTACGTGTAGTCGAAGGTGGTCTCCCGCAGAAGCGGGTCGGTGATCGTGTCGATATACAAGGCGTTCGCCATGGGCTGAGGCGGGTTCTGGTTGTCCATGGGAACCGTGTAGTGGAACGTGGTGTCCAAGCCGTTCCGCGTGACTTTGGTGAGATTTGCGTCCGCGTCGTAGGCATACTCCACGTATTGCAGCGTGGCGGTCGCCGTCTTGAGAGACGACTTCGTGATGAGCGAGTTGCTGTATTCGAGATCAAGGTAACGGCCGTCGCCCGAGGGCGTGTTCACCTTGGTAAGTTTGCCCGTGGAGACGCTCGCATTGTCGTAATCCAGAGTGATGGTGTTACCGCTCGCATCCTCCAACGATTCGAGGCGCGCGTGATAATAGTCGGTGTTCCGAATCACGTCGCTGGAAAAGTGATATTTCTTCCCCCCGCGCACATAGAGGGTAAACTTGCCCGTGTCGTGTGTGTCCTTTTCCAGACGCATGTGCTGCGCGTAGTTCGATGCGCTGTCCGTCGGCAGATAGACATCATGCCCGTTCTGCGGCGAAGAGAGGTCGAACATCACAATCGAACCGATGGCGTCGACATACGCCGCCTTCTCCGACACCTGGACCGTGGAGCCGCCCGGGCCTTGAACCGACGAATTGACCCGTTCCGTATTCAGACGCAATTGAGCGTGGTAGGTGTGCGTCCAGCTTTGGCCGATGACATTGCCTTCCGGAATGCCCGCCGTCCGGAATTCCTCCCGGCTCAGACCGCGCTGGTTCGCGAAATGCCGCGCGAAAGTCAGACGCATCGGCCCCCGGATGGGAAGGGTGTGGTCTGTCTGCCGAATGATTTGTGCGCCTTGATTCGTGGACAAACCGACATTGTGTCCGCCGGCAGGCAAGTTGGCAAAGCCCGACATGCCGCCATTGCCTGAAGTCGGCGCGTTTGGCAGATAGGAGTCGTAAGGGTCGGGCTCAGGTAAAGACTCCGACGGATCGGGCCTGTCGTCACGAAGAAAGAGGCACTCGCCCGGTGGTATGGGTAAAAAGCTCTCCACCGCGCAGGGTTTCGTGGGATCGGGAGGGTCCATCGGGTGAGATAGGATGAGTGGCGGCAAACCGTCTCCGCCGCCGCCCGGGCTACCGCCGCCACCGGGAAATGGACCGGGGTGTGGATATCCCCCTGGCCCGCCGTAAGGTCCAGAACCACCCCCTCCACCCCCTCCACCACCACCCCCTCCACCACCATTCGAACTGGAAGAGGAACTCGACCCCGGGTCCTGGGGATTCGGGGGATTATTGGGCGAGGGGCTGCTCGAGCCGCCGCTCGGGTCTACCGGAGGGGGCGTATTGCTGGGACCATCGCAGGGGCTGGGGGTGCCCGCACCGCCACCGCCTCCGCCATCGTCGCAGTTGCACGGGTCGGTGCAGGGCGGAGGCGGATTGTCGTTCTTGGGGCACGCGCCGCCAAAACCGCCGATAAGGCCATATCCCCCCTTGGCATCCGCCAGCGAGGCCAGTTGAATCTGTTTCGCCCTGAGTCCTGTGTTCGCTACCACGAGCGCCTTGCCGTCCCAAGCCTTCACGAACGTTTCCGAGGCCATGGCCTTTTCCGGCTGGCCGGATTCCTTCAGAACGACTTCCTGGGGGCTGAATCGCTGTACACAGACGAAGTGATTCCCGTTGACGTGAGCGATGAGGGGCGGCGTCAATTGTTCCAGGGAAGCGGCCTGCACACCCAGAAGCTCCACCCCCTTGACCCCCGCCGCCTTGCGCAGACCAAGCATTGACGTGCCGGTCTCGTTCGCCCCGGACAGTTGCGACAATTCCTCGACGGTCGCCTCCACACCCACCTGCGTCAACAAGTCCTTCAGCGCGGCCGGCCCGCATAGCTGCGCCAACGAGAACTGCGGAGAGGCCCCCTCCGCCCTGGCCTTGGCCGTATGGTAGACCGCAAGCAGGTTATTGTCGTCAATGTATTTCAGGCGCTGCTGAATGCCCCGGGCGGCCTGAGAATTTGGGTAAAGGCGAACCAGATTCTGATAGGTCTGGATCGCGTTAGGTACATCGTCCGCCCGGAAGTACAGGTCGCCTATCGCACCCAGCGCCTGCGGGGCGAAGGGACTCTCCGGAAACTGCCGGAGGTAGGCATCGTAGGCCATGAGCCCCTGGTATATGTCAAAGGGGTGGAGTTTGTCCGTGATCGAGCACAGAGCGAAGCCCGCCATGTACGTGGGGTCCCCGCTGCCCGGGTACCGTTCCATCATCTGCTCGAAATGCGCTTTCGCCTCATACGTTCGTACCGCAACGTAGTAGGAGTAGGCGACCGCATATTCCATCCACGCACGGGTCAGCGTGTCTATCTTCTCGTCCGACAAAGCGGCTTTGACCTCCGGACGCTCCGACTCTTTTACGGCATCCCAGTACATGAGGCGTGCGGTCAGAAACGCCTGCCGGTCACGATCATAGTGAAACGCCAGCAAGGAACGGGCCGCCCAGCGCCGCAACGAGAACGGTTCGCCCGCGACTATCTGCCGAAGAGCCTCCCCCGCCGCCATGGCCTGCGCGTGCCCCAAGGCTTGCGCAGCAAGCAGGTAGTCGCGCAGAACCCGAACTTGACGGGCATCATCCGGATAGCCTTGGAGAACCAGCGACGCCACCCCATGGGTGGCCGCCCAATAGCTCCCTGCGGCCTTCGGATCGCCGTTCATCTGCGCGCGTTCGGCACGAAATCGGTAAAAATCGGAGGCAAGACAAATATCAGACAGGTTGTCGAACGCTTCACGGACGGGGATCTCTGCCTCCATCGCATTCAACTGAGAATCGTTGAGACCGTGCCATGACACCGGATCGTCCCAGGCGGAGGAAGTCCCATCCGTAGCCGCACTCTCCGCAGCCGGCGCTGGCGCTTCGGAATCCGCATCTGTTGACTCCACTTCCGAAGACTCGACTTCCGGAGATTCCACACGAGGATCGCGCGGCTTCTTCCTAACCGTATACGCCTTCGCCAAGCGCACCGGGCCGCCTTTGGTTTGCCATTGCTCCAAGAATGCGGCGGAACCAGTCGGAGGAAGGGAAACCACCCGCTGGTACTTTACCGACTCCTGACTCGGTTCGTTCTGGCTCGTAATGCCGCGCAACTGTACATCCGTGAGCGATGAAGGCCGGGCGCCGGAGACAGGCGCTTTGGCCTCGATCTCACCCACCGCCTTGGCAAGCTCCCGTAGCTTGTCTCCTGCAAGTGGGGATGCTTCGTCTTTGTCGCTATGTCGCAGCGTTTGCAGCTGTTCTTCTGTCAGCAACTTGATCGAAGGCGCGCCGCTGGATTGCCGCGCCCCTTCCCGCATGGCACCGGTGGCGAAGGCCACTGGCATCCGCGGCATAAGGTTATCCGCGCCAACCGCCACAGGAAAGAAGACTAGCAGCGTGAATACGGACACGAAACGAAAGAACGGATGCGTACCGGACGGCATCATGGCCTAACCCCTCCCCGGATTCAGTCACTTCAGAGGCACTCACATGATGCTAGACGATAGCCCAAATCCTTGTGGATGTCAAGGGGGTACTAATACGGTCCCAATGTCTGACAAACTCGGGAACTCGTGTGGATTACAGAACACAACTTCCTGCTACATCTGAGTCGGCGCGTGGCTGACGGTATTACTGCGAAGCGTACGGACTTCTTCGAACACTTGGGAAGACTAAGACTAACACACCAGGCAGCGCCGGACCAATATTCCCCACTAAATGAACAATAACAGCTATGGCGAGGGCGTCGGAGTGACTAAGTGAAGGTGCGCTGACGGCAAGCGCCCCGAGACAAGCGGCATGGAATACCCCAAGGGCGCTCGGCGCGGCCGGGACTACTTGAGCGAAGGTGCCGAAGGCCGCGATGGAAACCGCCGCGCAAATGCTTGCACTCCTGCAAAGAGGGGTACAATACAAGAAACGGCACTAAGCACACGTATTAAGAAACATAGACGTAGGCCGCTATGTCAAGAAGACTCATTGAATTTACTTCAACCTTCCAAGAGTGTTGCGCAAAGATCACGCTGCCTATATAATCATCGGCCATGCGCAGACGAATGAGAGAATCCACACAGTTCCTGGAGCCTGACAACGCCGCAGCATGGGGAGAATGCTCTCCAAACCGGCCGCTGGGCCACCCATCAAAGCCCGCATTCGGGTGGAAGGACTATGCAGCCGCAATCGCCGCAGCAGTAGCAGCCTTTACGGTGTACGTTCCGATGCTGCCGCCAACCGTCACATGCGAGGACAGTGGCGAGCTCATCACTGCCGCCTATGCGCTCGGCGTTGCCCACCCACCCGGTTATCCCCTCTGGTGCCTCCTGGCACACCTCTTCACTTTCGTCCCGCACGGGACCATCGCGTGGCGCGTCGCCCTCGGCTCTGCCGCCTTCGGCGCGTTGACCGTCTTCGTCCTGTGTCTCATGGTCATCCATCTCTGCCGTAACCGCTGGGCTTCATTCGCGGCCGCACTCGCCTTTGCCTTTTCCGGAGCGTTCTGGTCGCAGTGCCTCATTCCTGAAGTCTACAGCCTGAATGCCCTTCAAGTGGCGCTCAGTGTCCTGCTCCTGCTCCTTTGGCGGGAATCGAGAAGGGATGCCTTCCTGTATACGTTCGCGTTAGTCTATGGTTCCGGACTCTGCAACCACCACACCATGTTGCTGCTGGGACCAGTCTTCGTCCTCTTTGTCATCCTTGTGGAACCGCGCTTCTGGCGGCGCTGGTCGGTCTATGCGACCTGCACCCTGCTCGCCCTCTTGGTGACGCTGCTCTATCTCTACCTCCCCATCCGCGCCCGTGCCAACCCCGCAGTGAACTGGGGCGATCCCCAAACTTGGCAGAACTTCGTGGATGTCGTGACGCGCAAGCAATACTCCTTCTCCTTTGTGGAGAATCCTCGCGGCCCGGCGATGTTCCTCAAGCAAGTCTGGGAATTCTTCAAGATCTATGCATGGGAATTCACGCCTTGGATGGCATGGTTGCCTTTCCTTGGCGTATTTGCGGTCTGGCGAAAGAACAAGCCCGCACTGGTACTCCTCGGGCTCATCGCCGTGCTTGCCAGCCTGGGACTCACGCTTATCATCAACTTCAAGGATGACCGGCAATCGCTATGGGTCAACAGCGTCTTCTGGATTCCCGCCTACTTGGTGGGAGCTGCAGGCATCGGACTCGCCCTCGACTTGCTCTCTGGAAGTGGCAAAGGCTTCACGCAACGCAGACTCATTGCCGGAGCGCTGGGATTCGCAGCCATCGTGAGCCCCCTCGCCGCCCACTACCGCCAGAACGACAAGAGCAACTACTACTATACCTACGATCTTGGAATGAACATCCTCAAGACGCTCGATCAAGACGCCATTTACTTCCCCACTGCAGACCACGCCACCTTCCCTGTGTTGTACCTGCAAGCGGTCGAGGGGACGCGCCCCGATATTGCCATCGCGAACAAGTATGGGTATCCGGACGAAAGCGTGTACAAGGAAATGCCCATCGAGACACGATGTACCTTCCGGAAGATTCCCACCAAAGTGGAAGAGCGGATCATCGAAGACTGGGTTATCCAGCATTCTGGGCGACCCGTATACTTCACGACTCGGCGAAGCATGGAAGGCTTGCCCGGCTACCGTCTTGCGAACGCGGGATTGACGTATCGCGTGCTGCGCCCCGAAGAATCCGCGCCGGAGAAAGACTACTGGGCGGAATACACCTGGCATACTTTGGACCCCGAAGCCACCGGCGGCGAACTGACCGCGGACTACGTGCTTTCCGATTACTACTTCGCACAAGGGCGCGACCTCTTGGCTCAAGGCAAGCCCGAGGACGCCCTGAAGCAGTTCCAGGTCTGCCTCCGGCTTGGAGGCGAAACAAAGGAAACCCTCAACAATTTGGGCAGTGCCTGCGCTGAATACGGGCTGATGGAACAGGCGGAGAAGTACCTGACGCGCACTATCGAATTAGATCCCGGGTATGAGACTGCGCTTAGAAACCTTGGCAAGGTTTGCATTCAACTGGGTCGTCACGACAAAGCGCTGCTCCAGTTCGAGGCGCTGGTTCGCGAGAACGAACACGATGCCGAGTCGGTCCGGCTAAGTGCGGAGTGCATGGTGAAACTCGGGTGGTTTGACGATGCTGCAACACGCTACGAGTTCCTGCTCACCATAACACCAGACAACGCGGATGCGTTCCGGGAACTGGGCTATCTCTATCTCGACCAGAAGCATGACATGGCGAAAGCCCAACGGTGCCTGGCTCGGTCTCTTCAACTGAATCCCAATCAACCGGACCTGCTCGCCCGGATGAGCCAAGCACCTGACCCCCAGCGAGACCTTAGCAATCCCCTGGAAGGGTTGACGCCAGATCCTGGCTTGCCAAAGAACGCCCCGCCTCAGATGCCAGCTCTGCCGCAGATTCCGCGGCCACCTCGTCCTGGAGACGCGCTGATGCCTGGATTCTGAGCCGTTTCAGCACGAGAGGGAGGATGCCGGAGTCGTGAGCTCTAAGACGAAACCGTTGATACCGGAACAACCCCCGAAAGCAGGTTGGCCAGAGACTACCGCGGTGAATTTCCTGCTCTTGGCCCTGCTCACACTGGTTTTCTTCTGGAAGCTATTCCTCCATCCGCAGATGATGTTGTGGGGAAGCGACGTGGTCCGCCTCGATGCCCCGTTTCGGCAGGTGCTGTGGAACAGTCTTTGGCGTTGGCACCAGTTCCCCTTGTGGGACCCTACCACGCTCTGCGGCACCTCCTTGGTCGGGAGCCAACTTCATGCTCCCCTGAGTCCCTTCACGCTCATCTCCTGGCTGACCCCCAATCCGGCGTTCATCGGATTTTCGGGTTGGCTCCAAGTGATGCTGGGCGCGTGGGGCACCTTCCTGTTCGCCCGCAAGATCGGCTGTGACACCTTCGGCAGCTTCTTTGCGGCGGCCGCCTTCGCCTTGGCGGGCAAGACCGCCGCACACATCTTCGCGGGACACTTCTATCTCGTGGCTACCGCTCTCGCGCTTCCCTGGATGCTCTGGGCTGTTGAAAATCTCATCGAACAGCGGGGAATCCGGTCCGCGTTGTTGTTGGGCGGGGTTGCCGCGTTTGCCGTCTACTTCTCCACGGCCCAGTTGTTATACCTGGACCTGCTGGTCGTTCTGGTCTTTGCAGCGGTCCGCATGAGCTCGGTGTTCCGAAGAGAAGGCGGACGAAGCGGACTTCGCGTGCTCGTACTCTGCATCGCGGCCGCCATAGTCTTCGCCGGGGCGAGCGCGGCTTGGTGGTTGCCGGTGGTGCGTCAGACCCTGCTCTTGAGTGCGCGTTCAGAAAGCCAGGAAGTAGGTTTCGCTGCGCTCGGCTCGGCCACACGGGACGACTTCCTGCGGCTCATCTGGCCGTACAGCGGCGTGCCCGTTCCTCAACCGTTCACTTCGGATGCTTCGAACCAGTTCTTTTGGGAAACGGCCAGCTACCCCGGCGTAGTCACACTGGGCCTTGCGCTGGTGTGCCTGATTGCGCTCGGCAATGAATCCATCGTCCTGTTTCTCGCCTGCCTTGCCTTTGCGGCGGCGGTTCTCTCGCTGGGGGAACCATCACCCATCTTCCGGCTCGCTTCCCATATCATTCCGGGACTCGGCTTCTTCCGGGCGTGGGGCAGGATCTTCTTCATCCTGAATCTGCCGCTCGCGCTCCTTGCCGGACTCTATCTCTCTAAACCACCCAGTGAAAAGACACGATGGACGGCTCCGCTCATGTTGGCGGTGTTGTCACAAGCCGTGTTGTTTGGCGCTTTCTTCCTGGCGCGTACCTCGCTGGCACCCGCAAGAGGCCTGTGGACGCCGGTGTTAGTCTTCTTCCCTTTGACGCTCGGTTGCTTCCTTTGGACCTTGCGCGACCTGCCCCACCGGGTTTGGCAGTGGCTGTGCCTGTTCCTGCTTGTGGTGGACTTGTTCGTTTACTGGGGACCGAATCTTCAGCCCGTCGAGGTGGACCAAGCAATTCCGGTGTGTTCGGATGCGAAGTTTCTGGCAGAGAAACGCTCACAAGAAGAGTTCCGCGTCTTGGATACGACGGGGCTCCTGCAACAGGACATTGCCGCGAGGGAGGGGCTCGAAATGGTCGCGGGATATGACCCCGGCATCTACACCCGGACCCTTGAACTGTACCAGCAGATTTGGCGGCAGGATGACTCCAGCATTGTTGAACTGCGGACGCATTCAGCCCGCGACATTGCTTGCCCCGTCATCCTCGACCTGATGAACGTAGGGTACGTGGTTGCGTATGAGGCAGACCTCGGGCAGGACTACGAACTGGCGTACCGTACGCCTGACCGCGAATCGCGGAAGCCACGGCATGTGTATCGCCGCAAATCCACGTTGCCGCGGGCGTGGCTCGTGCCGCGCGCCGTGATTCCACCCGCAGGGGCGACGGTTCTGGACTCGCTGTGCACCGTCAATCCCCGGGAAGTGTGCCTCACCGAGGATCGTCCCATCGAGGGAAGCGAACCGTTCCGGGAACTCGCCATCGAGCGCCGGTCGCCAAGCGATCTCCGCCTGGAATTTGACACTTCAGCATCGGGGATGATGGTGTTGTCTCAGGCATGGCATCCGGATTGGCGTGCCACGGACAACGGTACGCCCGTCGAGGTGCGACGCGTGAATCACAACTTTGTAGGAATTCCGTTGGGACCCGGCGAACATCGAATCCGGGTCTGGTATTTCCCCTGGGACTTTTACTTGGGATGCCCGATCTCCGCGGCAGTTTGGATTGTAGTGGTCGCGGGTGGGTTGAGAGGAGTTCGTACAAGGCTCCCGCAGGCAGCAGAAACCAAAGCAGCATGATCTCGCCGGTGCAGGTCCACGTAAGACAGCCCAAGTCTCGACGCGAAAACTTGCACTGATAAGATGGCACGTGCTCATGAATCGCAAGCCGCCCGAGCATGCAAGATTGACACGCGGCGTCACTTACGCCTGAAGAAGACTGCTGGCAACTTGGCTGTCGATGCGGCAACGCTGCATCCGGCGTCTGGCATCGCGTTCACATACACCGCGGGGGTGTGCCTATCTACCGCGTGGATACTTTGCGATGGTAAACCCATGCTGTTGAATGGACAGGCGGAGAAACTCCGACAGACGCCGGGGAAAGACCGCACGAGATGCCAACGCGCCCATCCGACTGATTAGCCCAGAACATCGGAAAAAACAAGCGGCGTAATGGCCACTTCTGCAAATCTCCCAGCCCTCGTCATGCAACATTTGCTCGATACGGCCGCGCGAGGTGACAAAACTGTGGGTGTAGTCATGCCAGAAAAGATGACCGCACCGTAGAATGTCCGGATACAACAATACGAGGTACTTCGCGTCGCCTCTGAGCAGCAACTGCTTGCAGGTTTCCAGAAAGCGTAGGGCTTGAGAGAGTCCTTCCATGTGCTCAATCACGTGTGCCGCGAAGAGAGCGTCAAAGGATGCATTCAAGAGGGGCATCTCCGGCAGCACAGCCGGGTGGACTTCGAATCCTTCCTCGATGAGCGAACTTCGAAGGGAATCATTGGGTTCGATTCCTATCCATCGGATTCCTTTGTTTCTGCAGTAGTGGGCAAACTCTCCGAAACCCGGCCCAATCTCGCATATCGAGCGAATGTCCGTTCCATGCAACAACTTCCGGTAGAGGATGTTCCTGCTGAACTGCATGGCACGCGGACGAAGAACCAGATTCTTGATGTAGAAATCGGAACGCATACTCGTTGTTGGCTCCAGGGTCTTATCAACTCTCGGAGGACTTCGGATCCTGCACTTTGTGGCATATCCGTGCGGAGATTCGGCTGACTATCATCGCAATACTACCGTTTCCTCTGTGCACACAATGTCTCAAGGCACGAAAACACGACTTCTACACAGAGACGATGACCTTCCGTCCGCCAGTGCACTCCATCCTCTTCAAAGACTACACGTCCTGCTTTCGAAGCCCTTCGGACGGTGTCCGGAATTTCACTCGCGGGAACCAAGATTCTGCAGCACGATGGCGCGTAAACGTTCTCGACTGAACAACGGACCCCGGATGATGAGCTTGATGCGTTCGTAACTCGACGACAATTGCTCGTCCTTCAGTTTGTTTTCTCCCGTACGCAGTGTGTCCACATAGCCCGGAGGATACGAGCGGAAAACGTGGCCCGCAGCCCACCTCCTCCCCGACGCGGCGGGAAAGTGCGCTCGAAAAGCATCGCCCAGGCCCCAGACATCTAGGAAATAGGTGCTCGGACCGGCGAAAAAGGGCAGCATTCCGGCATTCATCAGAATCATGAAGGGGGTGTCCCGGCGAGCCCACATAAGCAGGCCGCGTTCCCGATCCGGACAATCGGGCATCGGGCGTCCCTTGCACGCACCCAGGAGTCCGGTGCGCACATACTCATAGCGGCGTGCGTCTGCTACCCCGCGCGTGGCGAAGTCCACGAGAGCAGCGTCGCTGACCGCCCTCTCCGTCAAATTGTCTCGGCTGAACGGTGTCGGGTGGGGCAATAGATAGCCAAGGACGACGGCGCAAGCAAAGGCACTCCCCCAGATGCGCCAACCACCCTTGGGCGGAAGCCCGGCGATGACCAACGCTGCCACGAAAACGGGGGCCGCCAGAAAGCGCCCGCTCATATAATCGCCCCCGATAGAGATCACGTACGCCAGATAGAGCAACATCCCGGCGGCGAGCCACACATTGCGCCACTGCCGCAGCACCAGTGACGCCGTTAGCGCGGCCGCGCAGGCAGGCAAGGTGACAGAGTCGTTTCGAAGCGAATCCCACAGGTAGGCGAGACCCGGTTTCAGGAGGGTGAAAACTGGGACACCCGCGCCGAGTTTCACATAGTAGGTGTTCGGAAAGGGAAAGCCATAGTAGAGGAGTGAGAATGCTTCCCAGAGAAGCCAAGGTGCAAACCCCGCAGCCATGAGAAGCACTGTGCGTGCGTTGCGAACGCGGAACAGCGTGTACGCCAAGGCGGGTGCAAACAGCAGCGCCGTATCCACGCGGTTGACCATGCCCAACGACGCCACGAAGGCCAAAAGCAGGCTATGTGACGGCGTGGGTTCCTGCCTCAGGAAGAGTGCAGCGAACACCGCCAGCAACAGGTACGTCAGCGGGTTCTCAAGGCCGGAAGTGCTGTAATCGACATAGGCATTCGAGCAGAGGAGCAATACCACGGCCAATGCGCTGCCAACGCGTGACTTGGAGGCACCAAAGGAGAGCACCCCCAGTGCCGCGAGGGAGACGGCCATGGATAGAAATATCGCCGTAAAGTAGATTTCTCGTGTGAAGAAGTAGCACACCGACACAAGGAACAACCACAGGGGATGGGTGTATACTTGCACCCGCTCCACGATGTTCCAACGCAAGCCGTGTCCATGGATGAAATTGTCCACCACCCGGAAACTGATGTAAGCATCGTCGCATAACCAGGCCGTCCGCACAAGCATCACTACATATGCGGTCATCAGCACGATCACGAGACTCTGGCCACGCCAAAGAGAAGGCAGACTTCTTCGGAAAGACACTATGGAACCCTCGGTACTTGCCTCGGCTTGCTTCGCACATGAGGATAGCACAGCGTACACCCGCGTTGAAAATGCTGAACGGCGGGCATCCCCGACTTCACCCGCAGATACACGCTCTCCGGGCACTGTCGATGCTCTGCACTAAATCTCATTACCCTACTTGCCGTCAGGCAGTGCATGCGAACAAGTACTGAAATGAGAAACTTCAAACTGCACTTCCGTCCGTGGTTTCCGTGGTTCCCGAAATGCCTACCAAATATGAAAGCAAGCTCTTGTCGCAGGTCATTTTGAGCGTTAATACCCCTTCTTGTTCTTGAGGACGCCGAAGACCAACTGCTCCTGAGAATGATGCTCGGATGATAGTGATCGATCAACTCCGCAGCGATTGAAGTGCTTGGCTCCTTCCCGATCCGTCCCCATCCGCGTCTTCCGCGTCATCAGCGGTCTGTTCTGGAAGAGACTTCGCGCCTGGCACCTCTTGCTTTTCAGGCGAATTAACCTGCCTCGCGTTTTCGGTGGATGAAACTTGGAACGTCGTGCACAAAGAGCGAGCCATGAGCGAAAATCAGGCCGCGTACTGACGCCGAGCACACCACCAACAAGGTCCTGTGCACCGGATGAGCCTCTTTACCGTACGGGGTGAATGCCCCGCCGCCCTATTGCGTGCCGCTTTCAATGACCGCACTCTGACTGCCGCACGAAAACCGTTTCTTCCCACAACGCGCACACCGCCCAAACTGCGTCTGGAAGTGGAGGATTCGGCAAGTAATCTGCCACATTGTAGCATCATAGTATAATGCACCGTCGCGCGTATACTTTGGCACCGCTCAGCTTGGATAATCTCAGTGTTCCGATTGTCTTCGCAAAAACAACACCTTGGCAAGTTTATAGTTTTCCCGCAGCCTCATAACATATACTACATTTGCGCCCCCAACTACTAGAGTAGAACCAACAAATTGAGGGTACCACCATAACAAAGGTATGCATAGCACAAAAGTTAGGCCGAACGCGGACAATTCAAGACACCAGTCCGACCAATCATGCCGAGGAATACTACCACGAAGATTGCTCCTTTCGCTCTCTGTAAGCAACGCATAATCGGGCAAACAATGGAGACCTTTCGTACTGAGAAGGCCGATTCTAAACATCACTGATGAGAGATGAAAGGAGTCCATCCTCATTGCTTCCACGGTAATCTCGCACAAGTATGATTCGGATTTGAACCCATCAAATCATCCGTATATCGGTTGAAAGGCATATTCGAGACCCCAAAGGCGTCATCAACGAATCCGCCTATAGAAGAACCTGCCGCGTATCCGGCCACCCAGTCTGCAGCAGCGGGATACGCTCCCGCAATCGTCTCGTATCCTCCTGCTACTAGTACAAGTGCAGGGTCAGTAAGCAACCACACTGGACCCATACTCACGAGCAACCCCACCGAGGGACCTCCGATGCACCTGCCGGCCCATTCCGCCAAGTCATCAAACCAATCACCCCTGTGACCCCCGATAAACGACACGACGCTTCCACCCTCCGGATCTACATATGAACTCGGATTCCCCCTGACGTACCCATGCATATTCGGTCCGTCGGCCATTCCCAAGGGGTCACGGGTGGTCCAGCGAGCGATGTCGGGGTCGTATTCGCGGAGCGGGAAATGAAGGTTCCCGGAATAGCCGCTCTGCCACATGCCGGTGTAGCCCATTGCGGTCGCAGTTCCGAGGGCAAGCCTTGTTTCGCCGTAGGGCATGAACTCAACGCGCGCGATGAGCGCCTGGTCCTCGTCCCGCACGGCGCGGGGCGAACCGTGGGCGTCCGGCGCGAAATACCGGTATGCCGCATTCTCGGGGTCGCTCCCCGGCGCTTCCGCCAGGGTCCCGCCCATGAGCCAGTCCGGCTGCTGCACGTAGCTGCGGACGAAGTTGCCGTTCACGTCGGTTTCCCCGATCAGGCTGCCGCCCGCCCAGTGGAAGCGCGTGCCGCCGGACCCGAAGCCGTACGTCTCGCGGTAGAGCTTTCCGTCCGCCTCATAGACCCAACTCAAGAGCAACGGCTCGCCCGGGAAATTGGAGGTGCGCGCAAACGGTTTTCCGCCGTAGCGGTAGTACTGCGCCGCGGAATAGTTCCCGCTCCACTTGCTCACCATCCGGCCGAGCCCG
>CAILVY010000085.1 GCA_903837785.1 Candidatus Hydrogenedentota bacterium | reverse complement strand
GAGATTCAGCCCGGCGGCCAGATGATGACCACGACGGAGGTGGAGAATTACCCCGGGTCTCCGGAGGGGGTCACGGGGCCGCAGATGATGGAGGATAACAAGAAGCAGGCGCTGCGTTTCGGGGCGCGGTTTCTGTACAAGACGGTGACGAAGGTGGATTTCTCGAGCCGTCCATTCAAGGTGTGGGCCGGGGAGGAGTGCTGGGAGGCGAAGGCGGTGATCATCTCCACGGGTGCGACGGCGAAGTATCTGGGGATTGAATCGGAGCAGAAGTATCTGAACCGGGGCGTTTCCGCGTGTGCGACGTGCGACGGGGCGTTGCCGCGTTTTCGAGGGAAGCCGGTGGTGGTGGTGGGCGGCGGGGATACGGCGATGGAGGAAGCGTTGTTCCTGACGAACTTCGCGGGGCGGGTGCATCTGGTGCATCGGCGGGACAAGTTCCGTGCGAGCAAGATCATGGGCGATCGGGTGTTGCGGAATCCGAAGGTGTCGGTGGAGTGGAACACAGTGGTGGAGGAGATTCTCGGGGAGGAGAAGAGCGGCGTGACCGGGGTGCGTTTCCGGGATGTCCACACAAATGCGACGCGCGAAGTGGCATGCACCGGTTATTTTGCGGCGATCGGCCACAAGCCGAATACGGAGCTTTTCACCGGGGTGCTGGACATGAACGAGGCCGGGTATTTGACGACCCGGCCCAACAGCACGTACACGAAAGTGGAAGGGGTCTTTGCCTGCGGCGATGTCCAGGATCCGGTGTACCGGCAAGCGGTGACGGCGGCGGGCAGCGGCTGCATGGCAGCGATTGACGCCACCCGCTGGCTGGAAGCCCAGGAAGGCTGACGGATCAGGCCAAGTGCGTGGTGAAGAACTTGATCAGCTGGTCAATCAGGCTGAAGAACGAACTGAGGATGCCGATCGCCTGTTGCACGATGTAGAGGATGGTGTCGTAACTCTGGGCCTTGGCAGGAATGGCCGTCTTCTGCATAATCACGCTCTCCTTAAACGCTCGGGTTTCCCCGTCCTATTGCGGCTTGACCCGTAGTATAACAAGACTTCATAAAAAAAACATCTCCAAGGAATCGAGGCGCCAAAAGCATGGGTAAGAAATCGGTTTGTTTTCGTTGTCATCATTGCGGGCATTGCTGTAAAGACGTGGTTTGTCTGCCGACGCCGGGCGACGTGGAGCGCATTGTGAAGCACACGGGGGCGAATCCCTTCGAGTTTCTGGTGTTCCTGACGCCGGACGAGCTCACGGGGGTGGAGAAGAACGACCCGACCTGGCTCAAGGTGGACGGCGAGAAGTACATCATGGGCCTGAAGCGGGACCGGAAGGGCTGTTACTTCCGGGACGCCAAGGCAAAGCATTGCGGGGTCTATGCGCATCGTCCGCTGCTCTGCCGCCTGTATCCGTGCAAGTTGCATGAGGGCCGGTCGGGGGAGTTCCGGGGCTTCAGCCTGCACGAAGACGTGGGCTGCCCCCGGCACCGGGACGGGGAAGTGGATGCGCAGGCGCTCTACGCCATTTATCAGGAGGACCACCTGAACCAGCAGGACTATCAGGACCTGGTGGAGTACTTCAATCAGAAGGAGTATCCGGGCAAGAAACCGGAGGACTTCATCGAGGTATTCATTGAGGTGAGACGAGCGAAGAAGACTCCGGCAAAGCGGGCTGGCGCCCCGGGTACGGGACGGAAAAAGGCGGCGAAGGCGGGTTGACAGCCCTTTTGGCCGCGTGCTATAGTGCGCGGCGTGGGGAGGCAGGGCACGGAAACGGGCCTTCCCGCGACCGCCACAGGCGGCAAGCGTAGTGGGACACGGAAGAGTCCTGGACGGCAGCGGAGCCACACAGTCCAATCGCTCTACTTCGAGGGAGCCTTCTACTGATGAAGAAATGGACGGTGATGTTCATCCCCAAGGACCGGAGCGGCACTTTTTCGCTCGCGCTGTCCAACCTCCATCTATTTCTCTTGACCGGTTTGGTCCTTTGCGTGGCATTTATCACGTCATTTCTCTATGCCAGTCATCAGGCTATCTCATTGCAGTTGAGCCAGTTACGCGAGGAGAACCGGCTGCTTGAGCTGGAGAATGCGCGCAGGCCGCTGCAGACGCCGAAACGCCAGGCGAACGAGGAACAAGCCCGGGATGTTGAGGCGAAGCTGCGTTCCGAGTATGAAGCGAGTTTGTCGGCCATCACGGCGAAGCTGAGCGAGTTGTACGCGATCGAGACGAAAGCCCGCGACATCACGGGGCTGGCGCCGCGCCTGAAGAAGAGCGCCCCGGCCAAGTCCGAGGCGTCGGGCAAGGGTGGTCCGATGGTGAATGCATCGTTTTCGGTGGCGTCGGTGCGCGTCCAGGATCGGGTCCGTCCGGCGCAGGTCATTTACGGGATGGCGAATCCGTCGGCCGACCTGATTCTTCAGGAGATTCTGCTTCGGACGCAGAGTTTCCGGGACCTGGTCAACGACATGGAAGTGAGCATTGAGCGGATTGAACGGATGCCCGGGATTTGGCCGCTGGTGCGGGGTGCGGGGCGGATATCGTCCACGTTCGGCTACCGGCGGGACCCGATCAATTTCCGCATCGGCCGGCATACGGGGACGGACATCTGCGCTCCGGTGGGCACGCGGGTGCGTGCTACGGCGAAGGGAGTGGTTACGTCGGCCGGCTGGGATGGCGACTACGGCAACATGGTCAAAGTCCGCCACAGCAACGGGATGGAAACCTGGTACGCGCACTTGTCGAGGATTTTGGCGAAGCCAGGCCAGAGTGTGCGCCGGGATGATGTGATTGGCCAGGTCGGCACGACCGGCCGCACGACCGGCCCGCACCTCCATTATGAAGTGCATGTTAACGGACAACCCGTGGACCCAGAGAAGTACCTAACGGACTAATTATGCTAGACGCACGCAAAACCAAGACGTACAACGAAGCCAAAATTGTGAGCATCATCGGCCCGGGCACGCATGTGCAAGGGGAAATCACCTCGAAAGGCACGATCCGCATCGAGGGCGAGGTTTCCGGCCGCGTGCAATGCGAGGACAGCATCGTCGTCCAGGAGACCGGCAAAGTGAAGGCCGAACTGGTCGCGGGGCAGGTCATCGTGAGCGGCGAGGTGCAGGGCAACATCATCGCGCACGAGCGCATCGAGATCACCGCCTCCGGGAAGGTGATCGGCGATTTGTGCGCGCCGCGGGTGAGCTTCACGGGCGAGCTCTTCGAGGGCAAGTGCACGATGAAGGCCCCCGGGCAAGCCGCGCTTCAACCCGCCAAAGCGTAAGAACACAGTCAGTCCAGCAGGCTGCCATCCTGTGCGGCCTGCTGCGCGTTCTTTCTCTGCATTGAGGAAGGCTGTCGCCGGCGCTTCCGCGTCTTGTTGTGCAGACGAAGACCTTGCGCTATCCTGCATCTATGATTCCAGAGCGAAACAGCAAGATTCTTGTGGGCATGAGCGGCGGCGTGGACAGCGCCGTGGCGGCGGCCCTATTGGCGGAGCAGGGCCATGCGTGCATCGGGGTGACGCTCCGCTTGACGCCCGAGCATGGGAAGACGTCGCTGTTCGAGCCGTGCTGCGGGCTGGAGGCGGCGCAGGATGCGCGCCGGGCCTGCGAGTCGCTGGGGATTCCGCACCACGTTGTGTATGCGCTTGACCGCTTCGAGCAGGAGGTGATCACGCCGTTCCTGGAGGCGTACCGATCGGGCCGGACGCCGAATCCCTGCATCTGGTGCAACCGGCGCATCAAGTTCCAAGTGCTGCTGGAGCACGCGCGCAAGACCGGGGCGAGCCATATTGCGATGGGCCATTTTGCACGGGTGGAGGAACGCGGGGGCCGCATGGCGTTGCGCCGGGGCGTACATCGTCCGAAGGATCAGAGCTATGTGCTGGCCTGGCTGAGCCAGGAGCAATTGGCGTGTACGCTGTTTCCATTGGGGGGCATGACGAAGGAGGCGGTGCGCGGGTACGCGCGGGAACGCGGGCTCAGTGTGGCGGCGCGTCCGGAAAGCCAGGAGATCTGCTTCGTTCCGACGAACGATTACGGGGCATTCATCGAGTCCCGCACGGGCGGCATGGCGCCGGGCCCGATAGTCTCGGTGGCGGGCGAGGTGCTGGGGAGGCACAAGGGGCTCATGCACTACACGGTCGGCCAGCGGAGGGGCCTGGGCATCGCCGCGGCGCGTCCGCTCTATGTGGTGCGGCTGGACCCTGCGCGGAACGCCGTGATTGTGGGCTTCGAGGAGGCAACGGAGTGCGTGAGCTTTACGACCGGCCCGCTGCATTGGGTGGGGAGCGCGCCGCAAACGGCGCCGGTCTCCTGCCTGGTGCAGGTGCGGTCGCGTCATCAGGCGGCGCCCGCGGTTCTGTTTCCCGGGGACGGCGGAGCGGCGGTTCGCCTCGATTCGCCGCAACGTTCGGTCACGCCGGGCCAATGGGCGGTCTTCTATGATGCGGAGGACTATGTGATCGCGGCGGGGATCATCGAGACGTTTCAGGGGGCATGAGCGGGCGGTTCAGGAGAAGAGCCGGAATACCCTGCTGAGGAACCCGCGGTTGGCAACGGTGATCTCCTCAGCGCCTTCCTGATACTCGGATTTGGGCGGGATCTCGACGACACGGACGAGCACGGTGGTGATGTTGTCGGTGCCGCCGGCGATCAGGGCTTCTTCGATGAGCTGATGGGCGCTGGCGGAAAGTTCGTCGATGGCGAGGGCCTTGGCGATGTGGCCGTCGCTGACGCCGTTGCAGAGCCCGTCCGAACAGAGCAGGATCGTGTCGCCGCGTTTGATCTTTACGGCGAAGAGATCGGCTTTCACATTCTCCTTGATGCCGACCGCGCGGGTAATGAGGTTCTTCAGAGAGTGATTTCGGGCCTCTTCCTCGCTGATGATGCCGCTGCGCACCTGTTCGGCGACCAGGGAGTGGTCGCGGGTGATCTGCTGCATGCCGGCGCGTTCACGCAGGAGGTACATCCGGCTGTCGCCCACCTGGACGACATAGGCCCAGTCTCCGAGAATGATCATGGCAGAAACGGTGGTTCCCATGCCGGAATAGACGGGATTGACCTCGGCCTCGTCGAAGATGCGTTCGTTGGCCTTCTCAATGGCCTCGCGCAGGGCGGACGGGACGGGTTTCGCTGCGCCGCCATAGTAGGTTTCGACGAGCGTACACAGGGCGAGGCGGCTGGCATACTCGCCGGCGCTGGCGCCGCCCATGCCGTCGGCGACGGCGAAGAGGAGGCCGCGTTCCGCGGCAAGCGCTTCGTTGGCCGGGGCGCAGAAGATGCAGGAGTCTTCGTTATTACGGCGTTTCTTCCCGACGTCGCTGAGCAGATAGGCCTCGAGCGTGTCGTTTTCCCACGCGAAGGCGTAGTTGAGGCCGTTGACCGGCCCGTATTCCGTACGCGGAGTCAACACGCGCTGTTCGCCCCCTTGTCGATTGCCGCGATCGGATGTTCTGTGTTTAAGCTCTCAGCTTGCATGCTTTCCTGCCGTGAACCGCAACGCGCCATGCGGCACAAGAATGGCATACTCCGCCCGGTCAACGCAAAAAAGAACGGGGCGGAACGACAAGCATCCCGCCCCGGGGTTCTCTTGGCCGGGGTTCTAGTTGCTGGTTCGGCCCTTGGTGCCGACGGTGGACTTGACCCGTTTCTCTTCCGGCTCTTTGGGGCGGAGTGCGCGGGCCGCTTTGCCGGCCTGCCACATTTCGGAAGTGCCGAGGTCGTTCAGCTCTTTTCCCAGCAGCTCGCGGTAGTTCTTGGCGCCGGTGGCGCGGAGCACCCGCCGCGTTTCTTCGCCGTTCTTCACGCGCTTGTACAATTCGCGGAAGGTTGGCAGCACCGCTTTCTTGAAGCGCGGTTTCCAGTCCAGGGCGCCGCGCTGCGCGGTGGCGGAGCAGTTCATGTACATCCAGTCCATGCCGTTTTCGTCGACGAGGCGGATGAGGCTCTGGGTGAGTTCTTCGACGGTTTCATTGAAGGCTTCACTGGGGCTGTGGCCGTTAGTGCGCAGGACTTCGTACTGTGCCTCCATGATGCCCGCGAGCGCGCCCATGAGCACACCGCGTTCGCCGGTGAGGTCGCTGTAGACTTCCTTCTCGAAGGTGGTGGGGAAGAGGTAGCCCGATCCGACGCCGATGCCCACGGCCAGGGTGCGTTCGAGGGCTCGACCGGTGAAGTCCTGCCCGACGGCGAAGCTCGAGTTGATGCCGGCGCCGCTGAGGAAGTTGCGGCGGACGGAGGTTCCAGAGCCTTTGGGGGCAACAAGGATCACGTCCACATATTCGGGGGGGATGACCTTGGTTTGTTCTCTATAGACGATGGAGAATCCGTGGGAAAAGTAAATGGCGTCGCCGGCCTTGAGGTGCTTCTTGACGGTCGGCCAAATGGCTTTTTGTGCGGCGTCGGACACGAGCATCTGAATGATGGTGCCACGT
This sequence comes from Candidatus Hydrogenedentota bacterium, assembly GCA_903837785.1. Lineage (GTDB taxonomy): Bacteria > Hydrogenedentota > Hydrogenedentia > Hydrogenedentales > CAILVY01 > CAILVY01. The sequence goes on along the minus strand of CAILVY010000085.1, from coordinate 11,230 downwards.
TCGCAGGCTTCTTCGATGGGGAAGAGGGTCTTTCCGGGAACCCAGCCGTCCTTGACGGCGCGGTCCCAGTCCTTTTTGAATTCCGGCGACTGGCCAATGATGACATTGAAGCCGTTGTCGCGCATATTCAGACCCTGGGCCGGCCCCTGGACGCCATAGCCGATCACGGCGATGGTTTCGTCTTTGAGGACCTTCTTGGCTTTCGCCATGGGGAACTCTTTTCGGGTAATCACTTCCTCTTTCGTGCCGCCAAAATCAATGAGCATCGGTCAATCCTCCGAGTCGGTCCAGAGTACATCCATCTGCGAGTGAATAGTCCGCGTATTGTAGTGAATAGCGGAGTTCTTTGCAAACCTTGCGCGGCATCGGCTAGGCTGAACGCGGAACAACAGAAGGAGCCCGCGATGCCGCACTTTCCCCGCACGACAGTCGGAGGCGTTTCGCTCTCGCGCATGGTCATCGGATCGAACTGGCTTCTGGGCTATTCTCATCAGACGCTGGCCAAGGACCACTTCATCAAGAGTTATCAGGATGCGAAGCGGATTGCCGATGTTGTGGAGGTGTATCTCGACGCGGGGGTGGACACGACGATCGGCTGGCTGAATGTGAATCCGGTGTTCGTGGAAGGCATTCGGGAGGCCGAGCAGCGCACGGGGAAGCGTGTCATCGTCATCGACACGCCGAGCCTGCCGCTCGACGGGGTGGAGATCGACCTGGATGGCACGGCGGAGATCCTGGATCAATCGCTCGCGAACGGCGTGACGTTTCTTCTGCCGCATCAGAGCTTCACGGATGTACTGGTGGACCGCGGCACGCGCAGCATTCGCGGGATGGACAAAGTGTGTGCGATGATCCGGGAGCGCGGGATGATCCCGGGGCTGTCCACGCACATGCCCGAATCGATCGTCTATGCGGATGAATCCGGATTGGACGTGGAGACGTACGTTCAGATCTACAACGCGGTGGGCTTTCTGATGCAGCTCGAGGTGGAGTGGGTGCATCAGATTATCCAGAGCGCGGCGAAGCCGGTGCTCAGCATCAAGCCGATGGCCGCGGGACGGATCTCGCCGCTGGTGGGGTTCGCCTTCGCGTGGAGCACATTGCGCGATCAGGACATGGTGGCCGTGGGCGCGATGACGCCAGAGGAGGCGCGCGAGGATATCGAGTTGTCCCTCTCGCTGCTGGAACGGCGCATGCCCGAGGTAGAACTGCAGCGGACGCGGAGCAAGGCGTCCGTGGCGCATCGCTGAAAGGCAGGGGGAGGGGTCACTTTGGGCGGAGGTGTTCCGGATAGAGTTTTGTGAAGCAATCCGGGCAGATGGAGTGGGTGAACGCGGCCTCGGAGTGTTCGTGGATGTAGACTTCGACCTGGCTCCAGTAGCCCTGGTCGTCGCGGACTTTCTTGCAAGCGGCGCAGATGGGGAGGAGGCCGCTCAACCGCTTCACGTTGGCCAACGCTTCCTTCAACTCGACAATCAGCCGCTCGCGCTCGGCATCCCATTGTTTCTTGTTCTCGACGAGGCGCTTGTGTTCGATCGCGCGCCCGATGATCGTCGAGATGAGGTTGAGGTAGCCGGCCTCGGCGTCTTTGACGACATAGTCCGCGGCGCCGAGTTTCATGGCCTCCACGGCCACGGCCTCATTGCCGGCGCCCGTGAGCATGAGCACGGCGGGCGCGGCTTCCCACTGGTTAATCCGCCGGATGATTTCGAGGCCGTCGAGGTCGGGCAGGTTGTAGTCCACGATGATCGCGTCGTAGCCCTGTTTGCCGGCCTCGGCGAGTCCGTCGGCGCCGGTTCGGGCGAGATCGACGTGAAATCCCTCGCGGCTCAAGCGCTTTTCGATGAGGCGCGCCAAGCCGGCATCGTCCTCGATGTAGAGCACACGGATGGTTCCGGAGAGCTTCATGCAGATCCGCCTTCGCCGGCAAGCGGGGGCTTTGCCAGGTGTTTCGGGATGGAGAAGGAGAAGGCACTGCCGGCGCCAGGGGTGGAGGCACACGAGATCTCGCCGCCGTGTCTTCGCACGATGCTTCGGACGTAGGCGAGTCCCATGCCTTCGCCGGGCACGGGGTGAACGCCGGCGCGCTGGAAGATTTCGAAGATCCTCGCCTGGTCCTTTTCAGGGACGCCGAGGCCGTTGTCCCGAATGTGATAGACGGTTCTTGTCTTGTCGCTTTCGCCCGAGACTTCAATGCGTCCCGTTCGCTCGGGATCGAGGTACTTGATGGCATTGTCCAGCAGATTGCCGAGGACCTGGTTCATGGAAGTGTAATCCGCGACCACGTTGGGGAGCTCGCCGATGACTACGTCGATTCCCTTGGATTCGATCTGATGGGCGAAGGTTCTCAGGATGTCGTGGAGGAGGACATCCATTTCGATGGTTTCGAAGACCAGTTCCTGCCTTCCGATTCGGGAGAGCTTGAGGATGGCAGTCAGCAGCGCGTCCATGCGGCCGGCGGAGGACTCGATGTATCCCAGGGACTCGTCGACATCGTCGCAAACGGCCTTCCACGCGGCTTCGGGATCGTTCTCACTCAGGATGAGGGCGGAACGTTCCAGGGCCATCTTGAGTTCTGAGATGAACCCTCGGAGATTCGTCACGGGGGCGCGGAGGTCATGCGAGACGATGTAGGCGAAGGTTTTCATTTCTTCGTTCGTCTGCGCCAGCTTCTCCGAGTAGGTCTGGAGTTCTTTTTCCGCCCGTTCCCGTTCGCGGACTTCGTTCTCGAGGCGCTCTTTGGATGCAATCAGATGCTGCAGGTAGTTTTCGCGTTCGGTTTCCAGGCGCTTTCGCCGTTCTTCGACAGCAATGGCGGAAGTGATGAAATGGACGAACTCCTCGTCGTCGACTGTGAGGTGGCGCGGATTCCGGAACAAGACGGAGAGGCAGCCGACCACGGTCCCGTCACAGCGCACGCGCCGGCCGAGAAAGGAGTGAAAGAGTCCGCTTGCGATCACGGGGTCGCTTTGGGCGTAGGCCGTATCGGCGAGATGGTCATAGGAGGCGAGGACGCCCTCGGAACCGCGGATCACGTCATAGACGATCTTGCCTTCCGGCGATTCGATGGCGTTGTAGCTGGGGATCTGGGAGGCGCCGGCGCCCTCGTGCTTCCACATGCCGGGCGTGTAAAGGGCGGCGCCGTCGAACCAACTGTAGAAGGCGCAATCCGCGGAGAGAAGTTCGCCACAGAGTGCGGTAAGCCGCCGGACGTTTTCCATGGGATAGGGCGTGAAGCTCAAGAGGCATTCGTTCAGCCGGGAGAGGCGGATGTTATCGTTGCGATGTCCCGAGCCCATGAACTTCCTTGCTTCCCCCACGTGGGTGATTTCCGAGGTACGGTCTGCGGCTGTATTTTCTCCAATTGGAGGATGCAGCGCAAGTTCCCGGCGCCCGGGGCGCCGTCATCCGAGTTCTTGGGAGGCGGCGATCGCCGCCATGGCCTCGGAAAGATCGCCTCGGTGGAGCCATTGGATATCGGCGCCGTTTCGTTCCATGCGTCTAAACCAGGTCTCCTGGCGTTTGGCGAATTGGGCGATAGCCGCGTTCAGTTTCTGGAACAAATCGTTCCGGTTCAGGATAACGCCCTGGAGGTATTGGGCGACGAAGCGATATTCCAGACCGAGCAATTCAAGCCGTTCCCACGAGTAGCCGTAATCATGCAAGTGCTGCACTTCCTCGATGAGTCCGGCATCGAGCCGCGCTTTCAATCGTTGTGCGATGCGGCGCTGGAGCAAGGGGCGCTCCCAGCGCACACCGAGGAGCAAGGGATGGATTTCCGGGGCGGGTTCCGGCGGGTGGATGAGCGTGTACTCCGAGATTTCGATGGCGCGGACGGTGCGTTCGCGATCGTCAAGATCCGTTGTGTTGTGCAGTGCGGGCCGGAGCTTCCGGAGGCGTTTGGCCAGGTCATCGTCAGAGAGGATGCTCAAGTCGGCGCGCAACGCGGGATTGGGCGGCACATCGGCCATGCGGTATCCCTTGAGAACGGCTTCGAGATAGAGTCCGGTGCCGCCGACGACGATAGGTAAGGCGCCGCGGGCGCGCACGAGTTCGAAGGCGTCGTAGAAGGCTTTCTGATAGGCGAAGACACTGAATTCTGATTCAAGGCCGGCAATATCAATGAGGTGGAACGGGATTCGATGGCCGTTCAGCTCATATTCGTTCAAGTCTTTTCCGGAACCGATGTCGAGTCCGCGGTAGACCTGCCGGGAATCCGCGCCAAGAATTTCGCCGCCCAGGGCATCGGCCAAGTGCACCCCGAGCCGGGTCTTGCCCGAGGCGGTCGGTCCCAGCACTACGAGGGCGTTCTTTACCTTGTCTCCCATACCGTATATGATACACCGGATCAGTGGGAAGGGGAGAACGAAGGCCATGGGGCAAGCAAACGCACGGGAACTCCGTCAGAAGCCCCCGCATCCGCTTGTTTATGGGAGCGCCGGATGTTACCCTTTAACAGGACTGGATCCGGTGTGCGAGAACCCTTGCAAACCAGGCGAACAGAATGTCCAGGGTCGGGGAACTGGGGTATGATACGAGTGGCGGGATGGAGCATTCGGACTCATCTGTTGCTGCTGGTTTCCCTTGCCCTTTTGCCGGCATTGGGGGTGATCCTGTTCTTTGCTCTCGAAAGCCGGGAGGAGGTGTTGCTGGCGGCGGAGCAGCATTCGCTTCATATTGCGGGCGACATGGCCAACGAGTATGAACGCCCCATCATAGTCGCGCACGGATTGCTGGATATGCTGGCACAGATGCCGAGTTTTCGACATCTGGATCTGGAAGAGTGCACGGCGCGCATGCGGGAGGCACTGTCGGAGAATCCGGACTTCGCCAATCTGCTGTTGGCGGAAGTTCCGTCGGGGGACTTGCTCGTCTCCGCATTGCCGGTCCCGCCACCCTTGCCCTCGGCGGCCGACCGACGCTATTTCCAGGATTCGATGCGGGACGGTGTGTTCAGCGCCGGCGATTATGTCATCAGCCGGACGGCGAAACGGCCCGTACTGCATTTCGGAGTGCCGGTACGGGATGAATCGGCGAGGATCGTCGCGGTATTGGCTATCGCGCTGGACCTCAACTATTGCAGCCACATCTTCGAGGATGCGCACCTGCCGGACGGTTCGGTGCTGGCGCTCACGGATCGGCAGGGGACGCGCCTGTTTCGCCGCCCGGACAATGGGCGTTACTCGGGGCAGTCGGACTTGGCGGACATGCTCGAACGCATGCAGGGCGGGGGCGACGAGGGGGTGTTTCGCGCGGTGGGTGTGGATGGTATTCGCCGGTTGTACGGCTACAAGAAGATGCGCCTTGCAGAAGGTGCTGCTCCGTATCTCTACCTCCGGGTGGGTGTGCCGGAGACCCTGGTGCTCTCCGCGGTCAACCGGACGCTGGCCGTGCGGATCGGATTCTGGGTGCTGGCTGCGTTTGGCGCCTTTGTCGTGGCCTGGCTGCTTGGAACCTATGGGATTGCCCGTCGTCTCAATCGCTTTGTCGCCGCGTCACGTCGCATAGCGCAGGGTGACCTGAGTGCGCGGACGGGATTGCCGCACGGGGAGACGGAACTTGGGCAGCTTGCACGGGTCTTTGACGAAATGGCCGAGGAACTGACCCGCCGCGAAACGGACCGCGACCGGGCGCGCGCCGCGCTGCTGGAGGCCGAGGAGCAACTGCGCCAGGCGCAGAAGATGGAGGCGGTGGGGACCCTCGCAGGCGGTATTGCCCATGATTTCAACAACTTGCTGACGGCGATTCTGGGCTGTGCCAATCTCCTGGTGAGTGAAACCGAAGCGGGCAGCGCCCTGTTCGAAGCGGCGCAGACGATCGAGAAGGCCGCGGAACGGGCTTCCGGGCTCACGCAGCAATTGCTGGATTTTGCGCGAAAAGGGAAGCTGGTGCGCGCGCCGATAAACCTCCATGCAGAACTGGATGATGTGATCGCCCTGTTAATCCGAACAATGGACAAGAACATCGCGATAAAGAAGCGATTCAAGGCGGAGCCTGCCTGGATTCTCGGAGACCCGAGTCAAATCGAGCAGGTATTCATCAATCTTGCGGTAAACGCGCGCGATGCAATGCCGCAGGGGGGCGAGATCGTCTTCAGCACGGAATTGGTTACGATTGCCGACAGAAATGAGCACGAACAGGAGGTGGCGGCAGGAGATTATGTGGCGGTGAGCGTCTCTGACACGGGCTGCGGCGTTCCGAAAGAAATTCAAGACCGCGTCTTCGAGCCGTTTTTCACCACGAAAGAGCAGGGGAAAGGCACGGGCATGGGCCTGGCCACGGCTTACGGCGTCGTGAAGAACCACGGCGGCTTTGTCCGCCTGTGGAGCGAGCCGGGGGTGGGCACGCGTTTCACCGTATATCTTCCCGCAAGCCCGCAGGAGGCCCCGCATTCGCCCGGGGCCGCGCGCCCCGAAACGTCACGAGGTTCGGGCCGAATCCTCGTGATAGATGATGAGGAGGTCGTGCGCGAGATGGTTTCCCGGATTCTGGAACGGCTTGGCTATTCCGTGACGGCGTTCGGCGACGGAGAGACGGCCATTGCGCATTTCCGGGAACATGCGGCGGAAACCGACCTGGTCATTCTCGACATGAGCATGCCCGGCATGGATGGCCGGGCGTGTTATCGCGCGTTGAAGGAAATCGATCCCACGGTTTGTGCGCTGCTTTCTTCGGGTTATGCCCAGGATCAGAAGATCGAGGAGACGATGGAAGAAGGCGTGAAAGGATTTTTGCAGAAGCCTTATCACGTCACGGCGCTGGCGGCGGAGATAGCGCGTATTTTGAATACGACGGCCGTTTCCGGCGGTCCATTGAACAGTTGATTGTGAGCCCTTGCGGCGGGGGAGTCCCCTCCGGAGGCTTCAAGAACGCGTCCTGCGTGTCCGGACGACGTGGGCAAGGCCCATGGCGTTGATGTCCATGTCGCTGTGGAGCCAGCGGAGATCATGGGCAAGATCGGCCACGCCGCATCGGCGAAGCTGTTCTTCCGTGGCCGCGTGCATCCGCTCTTGGCAGTACGCCTCGAGATCAGCATCGGGCACGCCGGCGGCGTCCTGAAGGATGTCCTCCATTTGATCGATAGAGTGCAGGAGCTTCTCTGCGCCGCCGGCCAAATCGGCATGGACGCTGAAATGGGCGAGACAGGCCCAGTCCGCGCCGGTTTCCACGATGCGCCGGACGGTTTTGCGCGCTTCGTCCGGGTCAAAATCGGTGGGTGCCGTGGTGGCCACGAAGAAGGAAGGCCCCGGCCGCACGGCCTCGTTCAATCCGAGGCCGAACGCGTCGCCGGTGAACACGCCGTTGCTTCCGGAATCGTGGATGCACATGTGATGCGTGGCATGGCCGAGGGTGTGTAAGAAGCGCAGGCATCGTCCGCCCCAGCGGATTTCCTCGTTGTCCTGAATCACGCGTATCCGGGCTTCGGGCACCGGTCGAATCTCGCCGTAGAGCCGCGCGAACGTCTCTTCGCCATAGACCGCTTTGGCGCCGGCCACGAGCCGTTCGGGGGCGGCCAGGTGCCGCGCGGCCTTGGGATGGGCCAGGACGGTCGCGTTTGGGCAGTGTTCGAGCAAGGCGGCGGTGCCTCCGGCGTGATCGAGGTGGACGTGGGTTACGATGAGGTACTCGACGTCCGCGGGGGCGAGTCCGGCCCGGGAGAGCGCGTCCAGGAGTCGCGGCACCGCGCGCACCGTGTTGTTGTCGACAAACGCGGCGCGTTGCGGTTCTCGGATGAGGTAGGCGGCCGCGCGCTGCGGCGCCTTGTAGTGGCAGTCAATAACGACTATCGAGTCCGGCCTGCGTGTCATGTTGCCTCCATGCCTTCTGTCATGATAGCGCGCCCTCTGCAGCAAGGCAATGAGAGGAAGTCGCCCGGCAGGCCATGCTACACTACCGCCCCAAAGGATGGCGTGAGAACATGCGTCGTGTGCGTGCTTTAGTTCGGTTTAGCCTTATCTTCTTCGTGCTGACTCCGGTGTTGTTCGGCATCCGGTTGGCGGTGTGGCCTTCGGCGTATTACTCCGAGGCGCTGGATCGCCGTTTCCGCCGGAAGCTGCTTCAGTTCTGGAACCGGTGTTTTGCGAAGATCGCAGGGATAGAGGTGGTGACGCATGGGTTGCCGCCGCAACCGCCCTTCTACATTGTGGCCAATCACCTCAGTTATCTCGACATGCTGCTCGTCACGCATCAGACGGGGTCCATATTCGTTTCGCGCGAGGATGTGCAGTACTGGCCGGTGATTGGGTTCATGGCGCGTTCGCTCTACATCATCTTCATCGATCGGCAGGACCGGCGCGACACGGTGCGGGTGAACAAGTTGATTGAACATGCGATCCGCATGGGGGACGGGATTGCGGTCTTCCCCGAAAGCCGGATTTCCTGCGGGCGCGACGTGGAGCCGTTCAAGTCCTCCCTGATCGAGCCAGCGGTGGCGAACCGCATTCCGGTGCACTACGCCACAATTACGTACGAGACGCTGCCGGGCTGTCCGCCCGCGAACAAGATTGTGGGGTGGTGGCGTCCGGAGCCGTTCTTTGCGCACTTGTTCCGCCTGTTGAGCTATCGCGGGATGACGGCGACGATTCGTTTTGGGGAGCAAGCGGTGGTGGGGTCGGATCGCAAGGAGCTTTCGGAGCGGCTGCATCAGGCGGTTCGCGCGCAGTTCCTGCCGCTCAAATAGGCGTGTCGGCGATTTCCGGCAGGCGGATACAGGCCGCCTGTTGCCTGGGGCGGTGCTCTTCCAGCGCCGGCACCCGTTGCGCACACTCCGCGGTGGCGAAGGGGCAGCGGGGGTGAAAGGGACAGCCGTCCGGCGGATTCAACGGGGAGGGTGGATCGCCTTTGAGGATGATGCGCCGGCGCGCCCGTTCGATGTCCGGATCCGGGACCGGCGCGGCGGCGACGAGCGCGCGCGTGTAGGGGTGCAGGGGCCGGGAAAAGACTTCGTCGGCGGGCCCAATTTCGACAATGCGCCCGAGGTACATCACGGCGATGCGGTGGGACATGTGCCGGACGATTGAGAGGTCATGCGAGATCAGCAGCATCGTGAGGCCGCGCTGTTCGCGCAGGGACTTCAGCAGGTTGAGGATCTGCGCCTGGACAGAAACATCCAAGGCGGAGACGGGCTCATCCGCGAGGATCAACTGCGGCTGCAGCGCGAGCGCCCGGGCTACGGCGATGCGCTGGCGCTGTCCGCCCGAGAATTCATGGGGGTACTTGCGCATGGAGCGTTTCGCGAGCCCGACTTGTTCCATCAAGGCGCCCACTTCTCGAGCGACGGCGTTGCGCGGCACGAGCCGGTGGGCCAGCATCGGTTCGGCCAGCGTATCGAAGACGGTTCGGCGGGGATTGAGCGAGGCATAGGGATCCTGAAAGACCATCTGAATCCTGGGGCGAATCGCGCGCAAGGCGGTCCGGGAGAGGTCCTGCAGGGCCAGTCCGGCGAAGCGAATCTGGCCCGAGGTGGGGAGGACCAGGCGCACGATAGTGCGGGCCAGGGTGGACTTGCCGCAACCGGACTCGCCCACGAGCCCGAGCACTTCCCCCTCGTTGACTTGAAGATTCACGCCATCCACGGCTTTTACTACGCCGGATTGGCGCTTGAAGAACCAGCCGCTGCGCACGGGGAAATGCGTTTTGAGATCCTCTATGTCGAGCAACGCGTGGCTCATGGCGTTCTCGAGTCCAGTTCGCCCATCTGCACGCGCACGCAGGCCGTGCCATGGCCGGTTTCCATCTCCTGCAAATTGCAGGGCGCGGACCGGCAGATGCCTTGCGCGTGACGGCATCGCGGGGCGAAGGGGCATCCGGTTATCGGCGACATGAGGTCCGGGGGCATTCCTGGGATAGTGAACAATTCGCCGCCGCTTCCCTGCAAGGACGGCATGGATCTCATCAAGGCAGAAGTGTAGGGATGCATGGGGTGATGGAAGATGTCGCGGGCCGGCCCGGCTTCCAGAATCCGGCCGGCATACATGACGAGAATCCGTTCGCAGGCGCCCGCGACCACGCCGAGGTTGTGCGTAATCAGGATCATGGCCATGCCGAGGGCTTCCTGTCGTTGGCGGATCAGGGCGAGGATCTGGGCCTGAACTGTCACGTCCAGGGCGGTCGTCGGTTCGTCGGCAATCAGGAGGGCGGGGCGGGTGATGAGCGCCATGGCGATCATGGCGCGCTGGCGCATGCCGCCGGAGAATTCGTGGGGATAGCGGTCCATGCGTTGTGCGGCGTCCTGGATGCCCACCGCGTCGAGGGCCTGGGCCGCCCGCTGGAACGCCTCGCGCGGCCCGCAGTGTTCGTGCAGGAGGAGGGGCTCCATAATCTGCCGCCCGACTTTCATGTAGGGATTGAGGGCGGTCATCGGATCCTGGAAGATCATGGTGATGCGCTTGCCGCGTATGGCGCGGAGTTCTTTTTCGGGACATGCAAGGAGATCGCGCCCTTCGAAATCGGCGCGTCCGCTTTCGATGCGGCCGGGGGGCGAGGGGACCAGCCCGAGGAGCGAATACATGGCCACGGACTTTCCCGAGCCCGACTCGCCGACGATGCCGAGCGTTTCCCCCGGATTGATGGCGAAGGAGATGCCATCCACCGCGCGCACGATGCCGTTGCGCGTATGAAAGCGGGTCCGAAGGTTTTCAATCGACAGCAGGTGCATCGGCTAATCCTTGGAGGCGCGCGGGTCGAGCGCATCGCGCAGGCCGTCGCCGAGGAAATTCAGCGAGAACAATGACAGGGACAGGGCGATGCTCGGCGTGATCAGCAGCCAGGGGTATTCCTCCATCGTCTCGACGCCTTCGCGGATGAGCAGTCCCCAGGAACTCATCGGCGGCTGCACGCCCAGGCCGAGGAAACTGAGGAAGGCTTCCAGCAACATGACCTGGGGCACAGTCAGCGTGGCGTAGACGATGATGGGGCCGAGCGCGTTGGGAACGAGATGGGCCAGGAGAATGCGGAGCCGGCTCAGGCCCATGATTTGCGCGGCTTCGATGTATTCCTTCTCGCGGAGCGACATGACCTGGCTGCGCACGATGCGCGCCATCGTCAGCCATTCGACCGCGCCAATGGCCAGGAAGAGGAAGATGAAGTTGCGCCCGAAAAAAACCATGAGAATGATGACAAAGATCGTGAACGGGAGGGCGTAGAGGATGTCCACGATGCGCATCATGAGCGAGTCGACGCGGCCTCCGGCGAATCCCGCGGCGGCGCCGTAGAGCACGCCGATGAGCAG
>CAILVY010000084.1 GCA_903837785.1 Candidatus Hydrogenedentota bacterium | reverse complement strand
GCGCCGACGACTCCGGCGAGTAGCGCGAACTTTCCAACAGCGACAAGCAACCGTTGCGCCCGGCGGTCCGCCCGGGCGCAACGTCCTACTCTGAATGACCTCGTCAAGATTGCGATGCTTCGATCCTCTGTATCCAAGCCAAACTTGCGGCCTTCTCCAGATCCTCCACCCGAACGCGCACGAGGATCCGGTTGCTGCTACGCGACACGGAGACGACCTTGATACCCATCGCCCGCAGCTCCTCCAGCCGCGCCTCCGTGATGCCCTCAGCACGGACGACGACTTCCAACCACCCGTCCCGGACTTTCACACTTCCGGATTCGTAGCGCCCGTTGACGACTTTCGCCGTAAGCCCCTGCAAGGCTGCATCCAGCTTCGAAAGGCTTTCTGGGGCCGCTTTGGGCAGTTCCAGCTTGTCCTTTTCCTCCCGTTGCGCGGGTGCATCCGCCATCATGGGACTCGAACTCGGCCTGGCCTCCATCTCCGCCATGGATTCGCGCATTACGCCTGCCGCAGGCGCCGCGCAGGCCGGTACAACGCCTTTTGCGGCATGCTTCAATGCACCCGTTCCGTAGATCCCGTCGTAACTCACGCCGTCCGCCATCTCGATCGGCACCTCGACCCGCCGTGTCTGGCCGCCGTCGTTGATGACTTTCTCCTCGATCGCCACGAAGCTCGTGAATTGCGTCACAAGGCTGAAGTCAATGCCCAGCCGCGTTACTTCGCTCTTGACGCTGCTGTCCGGCTGCCCTTGTTGGATGCCGATCCAGTCCCGCGCCATCACGGCGTCAATTTTGGCCCGCGCCCACAACGCCGCCAGTACGTCATGTTCCGGCTGGCGCTCCGGCAGAGACACTCGGATGCGTCGTTCAAACGGCCCGCGCGCCGTGTGGCCGCGAAGCACCACCTCGCCCTCGCCGCCCCGCTCGTAACGCCCCGTCAGGACCAGCGGCTGCGCCGAGAAGAGGTCTGGAATCGCATTGGGCTCCGGCAGCACCTGCTGCAGGTCCAATCCACCCGTGTCCAGTGTAATGTCCGTCAACACCGGGCGGTGCGTCCGTTGATGGAAGCGTTTTGCCGCCTCGTCTCCCTTCGAATCCAGCAGCACCACCTCCGACGCGCCACGGCCCGCCCGTGCCATGTTCTCGATGAGGAAGCGGTTCACGCTGTTTCCGATGCCGAACGAGAACACCCGCGCGGCCCCCGACGTCTTCTGGATCTCGTGGATGATCTCCATGTCATTGCCGATGAACCCGTCCGTCATGAAGCACACGACCCGCAACCGATCCTCCGGAAACGGCCCCGCGAGCGCCTTGCGCACCGCGTTCATCATCTCTGTCCCGCCGCTGCCTTCCAGCTCCAGCAGATACTCCAGCGCCTTCGCCCGGTTCCCGGCGCTGTTCGGCATGGACTGATCAAAGCATTGCCCCGCCCCGCCGGAGAACGAAATCAGATTGAAGCTATCCCGGGGATTCATCTGCTCGATGCACATCCGCATCGTGCTCTTCGCCTTCTCGATGGGAAAGCCACGCATGGACCCGCTGCAATCAATGACGAAGATCATCTCCTTCGGGGTCGCTTCCTCGGGCGAGACCGAGGACGGCGGCTGCAAGACCAGCGTGAAGAACTTCCCCTTCTCGTCCGCATGCGTGATCACCGCATCCGCGATGCTCCCGCCCGCCACCCCATAGCGCAGCACGAAATCCCGGTTCGGAATCTCCTTGTCGTTCGTCAGCCGGACAATCGCCTTATTCTCCGAAGGCCGGACGATATTCACTTTGTGCAGTTCCGAACGAATGTTCTGAATCGGCAGCCCCGCGTCGAGCATCAGTGCCAGCGCAATGTCATGGCCCGCCCGCGTTCCTTCGGGCGTCACCGGCGGGGTGATCCGGTTCGCGTCGGGCACCTGGCTTGTGCCCTGTCCCGCGGGAGCGCCCGGAATGTAGCGCGGACCGACCGTCATCGGAAACGAGAACTCGTATGACCCTTCCTCGTACTTGAGGTACTCCACATACGAGATCGAGATCTCGATGCGCGCGCCCGGCAGAATATTCGCCACGGACTGTGTGAAGAGGTTCGGACGCTCCTGATCAAGCAGGCTCGCCGCCTGGCCCGCCTGTCTCGCCCGTTCGTACAGGCGCCGCGCCTCCTCCTTCTCCTTGACCACGCCTTTGATGACGCGCTCTCCAATCCGCATCGTCATCTGATCCACCGCTGCTCGGTCCGACATCGGAAACGTGTAGACCGCCTCGATGGGATCGGGGTAAGGGTTTCCAAACTGCTGCGTCAACGTGACCCGTGCGATGAATCCCGAAACCTCCACCGCCACGTCCGTATGTTCCAGCGGACAATAGCCCAGTGGCCGCTGTTCGCGGTCCAGCGCCTGCAAGCATCCTTCTGAAACGGGTTCCGCCCACGCGCCCGCCGCCGCGATCAGGCCCGCCAACAGCAGGCTCCAAGTCATACACAGTCTCTGAAGTCTCATAGTCTCTTCCTTTCTATGTCCGGTCTTGCTTCCGGTACTTCAGACACCGATTCGCCTGCGAAGTTCGCGGGTTTGCCCTCACGCGCCCGCGTTCTCTATCCTTGGGCAAAGGGCTGCCCCACGGGGGCATTGACGGAAGGGAGGTCTTATGCTGGCCACGGCTTTCTTCACACAAGTGGCGCTGCTCACCGCGGCGCTCGCGCAACAGTCCGGAATCCCGGATCCCGCGTCCATGGCCCAGTTCTGGGACGGCGAAACCAGGATGGTTAACGCCCTGTGGATCGAGAATCCCCCCGAACTGAAGATGGGGGAGGGGAGGGACCGCGTGGCCGTCGCCGATGTCGCCGGACCCGGCATCATCACGATGATCCACTTCGCCATGCCGCCCGGCCTCAAGCTCGACCGCGAAGTCGTGCTCCGCATGTTCTGGGACGGCGAAGAGAACCCGAGCGTGAATTGTCCGCTCGTGGACTTCTTCTGCGATCCCAACGGAGACCTGGAACAGGTCAATTCCATCCTCGTCAACAAGCGCCGCGGCTGGAACGCCTACTTCTCGATGCCCTTCGCAACGTCCGCCCGCATCGAGATCGCCTGCGACAGCGCGCGTTATCCCGCCTCCTGGCAACGGAGCCCCTGCTACAGCTACGTCATGTACCGCGCCGTCAAGGAAGTCCCGGAGAATCTCGGCTATTTCCATGCACAGTGGAATCAGCAGACGCTCTTGCTCGGCAGGGAAGACTACCCGGTCTTTGATGCCGAGGGGCGGGGACACTTCATCGGCTGGAACGTCAGCATTCGCGGCGCGGCCGCCCCCGAGGCGGGCTATCCCGTGGATGAGAACGAGAAGTTCTTTGTTGACGGCGAATCGGAAGCCTCCATTGAGTGGCAGGGCATCGAGGACTCCTTCGGCTACAGTTGGGGCTTTCCGGAGAGCGCCAGCAGCTTCCCCATGACCGGATGGCAACCCTACTGCAAAGTCGGCGCCGCCGCCTACCGCTTTTGTCTCAACGACCGCATCTCCTTCTCCAAATCCATCTCGATGCGCGTGGGCTTCGGAAAGAACGAGGACAAAAGCTTCTTCGAAACCTTCTCCAAGCCCGAGAATCCCCTCCAGTTCTCCAGCGTGGCCTACTGGTTTCAGACCGAACCGCACCGGCCCATGCCCCCCTTGCCGGATGCCCATGCGCGCCGCCCCGTATTCGCGGCCGCACCGCCCGCGGACCCGGCCAAGTACCTCGCCTCCGGAGAGAGCGTCGTGCTCAATTGCGGCAAGGCCCCCGACGACATCGAGTACTTGAAGGAAGGATGGGATTTCCGGCTCACGCGCGGCTTTCTCTTCGCCGGATGGAAGACCGAGGTCAATCACTGCTGGGCCGATGAAAAGTCACTCGAATTCGAGGTCCTTTGCCCCAAAGGCGCCCAGGGAACCCTCCGGCTCTATCTCCTGGACGGCGACAACTTCCAGGGCGGACGCAAGGAATCCGTCGCGGTCTGTGGCCGCGCCCTGGGCGATTTCGAGAACTTCCAGCAGGGACAATGGCTCGAGGTGCCCATCTCTTCAACAGATACCGCCCAGGGCCGCATCCCCGTCGTCATCAAGAACCTTCAGGATAAGTCGAACGCCGTCGTTTCGCTCGTCCGTTTTGTAAGCAAGTGATTTCCGAAAGGAGTCTCCCATGAAGTTTGTGCGTTTCGCCGATGAACAGCATCCCAACGGCGTTTATGGCCTGGTTGAAAGCGGGGAAGTGCATGTCTTGCGCGGCCACCTCTTCGAGCCCCCCGAGAAGACGGGCGAAACCCTCTCCGAATCGTCGATTACCCGCTATCTCCCGCCCGTGGATCCGCCGAATATTCTCGCTTTCGGCGTCAATTACCGCGATCATGCCGGCGAAACCGGTTCGAAGGTCCCCGAACAACCGCTTCTCTTCCTCAAGGCCACCTCGGCCCTGATCGCGCACGGCGACAACATCGTCATCCCGCAGGCCGCGCCCCAGTGTGTGGACTATGAGGCGGAACTTGTCGTTGTCATGGGGAAACGCGCCCGAAACGTCTCCGCAGACGAAGCCCTCGGTTACGTCTTCGGCTACGCCTGCGGCCATGATGTCACCGCACGCGATTGTCAGCGCGGCGACGGCCAGTGGGCGCGCGCCAAGAGCTTCGACACGTTTGCGCCCGTCGGGCCATACGTGGTCACCGGGCTCGATCCTGCCGCACTCCGTGTGCAGATGCGCCTGAACGGCGCCGTCATGCAGGATCAGCCGGTGGCGGACATGATCTTCAGCGTGCCCTGTCTCATCAGCTACCTCAGCCAGGGCATGACCCTGCTCCCCGGCACGCTCATCTACACGGGAACCCCGTCCGGGGTCGGCGTGGGGAGGACCCCCCCGGTCTTTCTCAAGCCGGGCGACGTTTGCGAAGTCGCGATAGACGGCATAGGCGTCCTCCGCAACATCGTCGTCGCATCGTAGCCGCGCTCAGGACGCAGGCTGCACGTCGAACTGCGCCTGGATCGTCGTGTCCTGCGAGACATCCACTTCCAGAACCCCGGTGTTGTCCGAGCCTGCCCACCCGTGGAAGCGGAACTTCTTCCCCGCACTGGGTTGAGTCGGATTCGACGGATCCATGAACTGTCCCAGGCGTTCGCCGCTGCCATAGCCTGACGGCGTGCTCATATCCGCCGGAACCTGATCGACCACCTCGATCGCGTGCTTGCCCGGCTGCTCGAACGTGATATGAAACTTGCCGAAGTTCGGCCCCAGCACGTATTCGGTCGTCCAACTTCCGCTGTGCGTCCAGTAGTCGAATCCGTCCACGCGGAAGCGAACCTCCCCGAGCGCCGGTTCTGTAAGCACAGTCAGTTTTGGGCCACTCTTGCCAAGGGCGCTGCTTGTGTCCGCGCCGAACAGGTACACCCGTCCCGAGAAGGCCGGCACCTCGATCGCGCCCGTGGCGGACGCATCAATGATTCGCCCGTCGCGATTGGCCTCTTCGAAGCCGCCGTTCTGCAGGAGTTCGGCGCGCTCCAATTCGTACAGCGTGATATCGTCAAACCAGACGAGGCCCGCCTTGTTGCGGAACAGCGCATGCAGCGTGACGTGCTTCACGGGCTTCTCCGGCTGGATTGTGAGCGACGCCCGCTCCCAATCGTGCGTGCCCACGCCGAAGGGCGCCGCCTGGCCGTACAGCCATGTGCCGTCGCTGTACTGGACGTCCGCGTACAGCGCGTAGTTCGAATCTGCGGTCCCGCTCACCTCCTGCGCCTTGCTCCAACCGCTCAATTCGATCGGCCCCGGCGTTTCCTGATTAAGCTCCACCGCCTGAAAGACTCCGTTCGCGCCGTCTGCCGCAGCATTGGAGCAACGGACCGCCCGAGACCCGCTGTGTTTGACCTCGAAATCCACCGCATAGGCGCTTTGCTCGCAGGGCGCCCAGTGCTGCGCACCCGCTCCCGCCAGTTCGAACAGGCGCTTTGTCGGAATCGGCTCGGCCAGGGTGATCGAAGCGGCCTTCTCCTTCTCCGGGTTCACCGCAACCATGCCCCGCTCAAACACGCGATAGTGCACCCCATGCTCTTCCCGTTCCTCCGTCAGCGCCTTGCCCAGCCGGAGTTGATAGAGATCGGCCATGTCCGGGTTCGAGATCGAACCGCCGGTCCAGACGAAGCCCGCCAGCCGCGCGCTCGCATAACAGAAGAGCGCATCCTCACGCACGCCATAGGGCGTGTGTCCGACGTAACTCAACGCCTGGATCTGTTTGCCCGCCTTCACGAAGGGCTGAAGGTCCTTGCCGGTCTGGTTCCAATGCGACTTCCAGTCAAACCAGCGGTCCTTGCTCACCCATGTGCAGATGTACGATTCGAGCATCTCCGCATCGAGATACTTCCAGAACTCCTTGGGCAGCGAAGGCGGATTCGCCGAATTCCCCAGCACCGCGCCCTCCGGCTGATACTCCTTGATGACTTCGCGCACCCGCTGCAGCAGCAGCGCGAACGCATGATTCTGATCCTCGCAAATGTGCTGATGCCTCCCGTACTTCGGCCCGAAGCACGGCACACGGCTGCTCAGGTTGTCCACAAAGACGCCGTCCGCCCCGAGTTCCATGACCTGGCGGACCCACGCAACCATCGCGTCCTGATACGCCTGGACGTTCGGGCACGTCGTGTACATGTTCTTCGCGTCTTCCGACGTCCAGAAGCCCGTCCGCTTCAGGTTGCCTTGTTCGTCCACCTCGATGAATTCCGGGTGGTCCTTGAGATTGACGCCCTCATACGTCATGGTGGCGAAGCCCTGGTAGAAAGTGACGTAGGGGAAGCAGCGGATGCCAAGGCCATGGCAGCGCTCGAAATACTCCCGGTTCACGGGACAATGCGTCACAAAAGCCACCTTCGATTGTGCCAGCGACTCCCAATCCGTCTGGCCAAACGCGTACGTCTCCGAATCCACAAGCCAATCCGGCGCGGACTCGCCAATATCCAACGCTTCCGCCAATTTGCTCCGGTTCCGCCACGCCTCGGTGCCGCGGGTGGAAGGCGGCGCCGCATTCACCGCCACCTGCTGGCCCGACTCGCGCATCGCGCAAATCCGGTCGATGGCGGGCAGATACAGCACCAGATTCCACGTGTCGAGTTTCTTCACCTCGGACCGCGCCTTCGCGTAGTCATGGTCTTTGCACAGCGCCTCCGTATACGGGCGCAAGAGGCATCCCAAACCAGGATGCAGCGCGTAGGCCTTCTCAAACTTCGTCAGGGCATCCGCGTCTTCGCCGCGTTGGGCAGCGGCCAGGCCCGCGGTAAACCATGCCAGGCTCATCCAGGGCCGGTTGCGTAACGTGCGTTGTGCCATGGCCTCCGCCAGGACATTTTCGTCTCGGAAGATCAGATCGACCGCATTGCTCACGTCCTGAAAGAAGATGTAGGGGGGCCAGACAAACACGGAGCGACGCAGTGCGGCCACGGCTTGCTGGTGCGCTTCCTCATCGGCAAAGCACAAATTGAGGTCGCGCAGCACGCTCTCATAATCGGGATGCGCCGGCTCTGTAACCAACGCGCCGCTTGTTGTTGTTGTCGTCCCTGGCTCGCGCTGAATGCGGAACACCTGCAAATCGTAGTGTCCCGGGAATTCCTTCCTCGTGCAGCGGAGCCCGCGTTCGGAGAGCCCCTTTTCCAGGGCGGCCACCGGGTCAAAGCCCGGATATACCGTCGCCATCACCACGGGTTCAAGTACCACCCAAACGGACCGGTTCTCGTCCGGCTCTTGCCCCAGGAAGCGGGCGCTGTCCTCGCACACGGCCTGGAAGGTATTGAATCGGCGGGTGGGGATGCCCGTGCCCACCATGTTAAAGCGCATCGTGTCCCAGGGGCCGTACCAGGCGAAAAGCGCCGCCAGGTCCCGCTGAGAGCCGTTCGCCTGAATGTACTTCCGCACGCCGTTCCAGTCCGATCGCGTCACCTCCGGCAGAAATATGGCCAATTGATACGTGTACAACACGGTGATCAGCAGCAAGCCGGCGCCGGCCGTCCAAGGCGAAGGGCAGCCGCGCAGCCGCCCGGCCGCGGTCAACCGGGACACGCCCCACGCCACGGACGCGATCAGGCCCCCGACGCCCACATACACTCCGGAGAGGTGGTACATCGCGTACATGGGCCCATAGAACGGCTGCCGGGTCGCTGCCTCAATCAGCAGCAGCAAGGTGTGCGGCAGGATCGCCACCAGAAGAAGCAGGAACGGCGCCGGATCCGGCTCCCCGCCTGCGCCGCGCTTGGCGCGGATCGCCCACGCCCAGCGAAGACTCCGCCACGCGAGCCACACGATACCCAGTATCAAGACGGCCATCAGAACCGCATCGAATCCGGTCCTGCACCGCAACATTTCCGACAAGGGGGAGGAAACCTGCTGGGGTGACGTCTTCCAGGCGGGCAGCAGGTCGGTGTTTGTGCTGATGATATCTTCACCAAGCCAGAGCGGAAGCATTTCCACGATGCTGGCCGCGCCCACCTTTTCATCTTTGAAGTAGGGCGTGGTCGAGAGCCAGGCCGCCCACGGCGCCAGCAGCACCGCATGCGCCAGTCCCCAAAGCATCACACGCCGGAATCGCTTGCGCCACAGCACGAGGAGGAAACATCCCTCCGTGAACAGATACAGCGTCCCGAACAAATGCACCCAGGGGAGCAGGCCGTTCGCAGCGAAGTGCACGATCCACCAGCTCGACTTCTTCTCGCGAAGCGCGCGCAGCAGGCTGTACATCGACGCGAGCACGACCACGACCTGCATGATGTAGGGGCGGACCTCTTGCGAATGCCAGACGTGGAGCGGCGAGAGTGCCATGCACAGCGCTGCGGCAAGACCGGCGTAGCGCCCAAAGGCATATTTCCCCACGAGGAATATCAGGGGTATGGACAACAGGCCCTGCATCACCGCGAAGAGCCGGACCGTCGTTGGGTCCGTGCCAAAGGCTTGGGCAAAGTAATATTCCAGCAGATAGTAAAGGGGGCTCATCATGTGCTCCGGAAACGCCATGCGCAGCAATTGCAGGCTCGTTGCTGCATCCGGAGCGTTTAGATGCGCCAGCGGCGGCCATTCGTCGCCCCAGACCGACTGCTCATTCAGCCGGTACAGGCGTACTCCGAGCGCCAGCAGCATGATCAACAGTACCCACAGCCAGGTGTAGCGCTCCCGATCGGGGCGCGCGCACCCCGAAGCGGGACCGGCAGGCTCTTTGTCTGACATGCGTCGTTATCCCTTGCTTGGATCTGGCGTGAGCAGTTTCTTGATCACGCTGCTGGGGTATCCCATGGGCTCCAGCACGCGGAGGGCGTCCGCCGCCGCGCGCATGTCGTGCTTCTCATACAGCGCGCTTACGTACGGTTCATAGCACCGCACGAAGATCGGATCCAGTTTGAAGGCCGTGCGAAACGCCTCCAGCCCCGCCGGAATCTCGCCGTTGGCCGCTAACGCGGTCCCCAGCGCGAGATACCCATACCCGAAATCCGGCGCTTCCGCGATGGACTTTCGCGCAGACGCCGCCGCGATCACGTAATGGCCCTCCTCCACAAGCATCAGGGCGAGATCCGCATGGTTGTTCTTCCCGGCCGGGAACGGCAGGATCATGGTCTTGCGCAGCACGGCCAGGGTCGCTTGCTCCTCTTCCGGTCCGAGACCCTTCAAGTCCAGTCCCGCCAAACAAGGTCGGAATTCCTCCTCGGGCCGGTACGGCGACGGCTCGGACAGTTCCCGCCCCTCGTAGCTTCCCGGGAACGCGATGCGATATACATAGACTCCCAACATGCCAGGGAATTCCTCGGACGTGACTTCAGCCGGGGCCGACGCGAAGTAATCGCGCAGATAACCGGCCAGGCGTTCCCGCTCCACGAAGCACGCCTCGACGATGGCCCAGGCGTGCCGCGCCGCTCCATCGGACGGCGTGTTCCTCAGCCACTGTGCGGTCTTCTCGCACAGCCGTTCCGCGCTGTACGCGGCTTCCGTGGGGATACTTGCCGGACCGCTGTTGCTCAGGTACGTGTCATATGCGAAGGGGGGCAAACCCAACACGAAGGCATGGTCCTGCGGCGATGCGTGGCTGCGGACGTAGGCCCCCGCGCCCTTCCAGTCGGTGCGGGTGGTCGCGGGTACGAGGAGCGCAAGTTGGAAGGCGTATGCGCCCGCCAGCGCCGCTGACAACGCCCCTTGAAGCACCGGGCGATTCAGGCGGGTGAGGATCCCGCCCAGCAGAACGTAGAGTCCGAACGTGCTCGTCAGCGTGTAGCGCGTTTCCAGGCATGGCCGCCACCCCAGCGACAAGACCGCCATGATGGCCACAGGCACGCACACAAAGAGCAACAGATAAACCGGGACTTCTTCCCGACTGCGCTTGCGAAGGCCCTTCCAGGCCCAAAACGCAATGCACCCGAGATTGACAAGGACAAGGCCGTAGTCGACGATGCGTCCGCGTTCAATAAGCCAGTCCCGCGTTTCGGAGGCCACCCAGGGCCACTGCGGAAGCGAAAACGTCCATTCGCTGCTGAGGCGAATGGCATCATCGCCGGCCAGCGCGATGGTGGCCATCCGAAGCGTAAGCGGCGTGATGTGGTCGTATTCCGGTTCCAGAAGATAAGGCCGGACCGGCAGGAGCCACAGATGCAGCACGCCCAGCACGGCCGCGTGAAACACGGCCCAGCACGCCAGCACCCGCCAAGTCTTCCTGCGGAACATCAGAAGAAAACAGAACTGTGCGGTCACCTGGAAAATCGCGAAGGGGTGCGCCAGGATGAGCAACGCGTTCGCCGCCCAACTGCCCCACAGCCAGTTCCGGCCGCCGTGCGTTATCCATCTCGAAAACCCATACAGCGACAGCAGCGCCAGCGGCTCCAGTATGGAGTAGGGACGGACCGCCTGGCCAAACCACAGGTGCATGGGGGACAACGCCGTCAACAGCGCAGCCAGCCAGCCTGCGCCCCGTCCGAAGACCATCCGGCCCACCGCGAACGCCAGCGGTATCGCGGAGACGCTGAACAGAACGGGCAGCAGGCGCAATGCGGTCATGGATGTGCCCGCCAGAAACGTCCAGCCATATTGCGCTATGAGATAAAGCGGCCCGTGATCGGGCCCGCGATAGCGAATGAACGCGGAAAACAGCGTCCAGTCCGGCGCGCCCGCGGACCGAATCGTCAGGTACTCGTCCCACCATGCCGACTGCGCGTCCAGCTTGTACAGGCGCAATGCAAGGCCAGCAAGCACGACGGCCGAAAGGACTGCATAATCCGCCGCCGGCAAGCCACGCCGCTCCGCGCCCGCACATTGCTCAACTGCCGCCATGACTGGTTTCCAGGCTGTGAAAAGCGATACAAGGGAAGTTGTCGCCAATCGTAACACAACGAAAGGGACCCTGCAATGGCAGGACCGCGCAGCCCGGCGCCTTGGCGCAGGGTCTGGCGCTGCGTTATGATGGCGCCATCCCGGGAGGAGCAACTGCACCCGGCAAGTCACTTTGAGAAGGAGGCCACCGTTATGGGATCCAGGGTATTGCGCTTTGGCTCGATCATCGTCTTGCTCGCATCCGCCGCCAGCGCCGCGGAACGCTTCGAGGGAGTCTTCTACCGCGGCGAGGGCGACACAGCCTACCTCCAGTTGCTCGACATTTCGCGCCGCATGTTCGCGCCCGATCCCGAGTTTCAGAATGCCGCCATGCTCTACACCCCCGCGTGGAACGGCTTCGTCGAGGGCCCCACGTGGGGCGCGTGGTGGATTCAGAACAGCTATGGCACCACGTACTGCGCGCTGCCCTTCTACACGGAACCCTTCATCTCCTTTCTACAGAACGCCCAGGACCTCTGGTTCACCCAGATGGGCGACGGCGTCCGCCGCGGTGCGAAGGAGAAGGATTGGGTCGGCCCGGACGGCTGCCTCTGCGATGCCGCGTCCCCCGGCTGGATCTTTTACAAGCAGGGCGACGGGCGCACGGACATCCATGACTGGGGCATGGAGTTCACGGCCGCAGGCATCGTTCTCCAATCGGAGTTGCTGCTCATCAGCCGGGACCCGGCCGCCATTGAACATTACGTGCCCCTGCTCGAACGTTCCGCCAACTTCATCGAGACCCGCCGCGACAAGAATGATCTCTTCCTGGCGGGGCCGGCGGGCAACCTGCTCGCGCCCAGCTACGCCGGATGGAAGAAACCCGACGGCACTTTCGACATGGCCTATCTCACCGGACTCTCCATCACGTACATCGCCGGACTGGACCGGCTCATCCAATTGGAGAAGATGCTCGGGCGCCAGGACAAAGTGGACCTCTACACCGCGCGCCGCGACAGCGCGCGCAAGGCCCTTCCGCAAGTCACGACCAGCGAGGGCTACTTCATCAAGTCCCTTGATCCGGACGGAACGAAGCACGGCGTCTACGGCGCCGAAAAGTTCGGCTATTTTGAAGCTTCCCCCAATCATGATGCCATCGCTTTCCGCGTGGTCGACGACGTCCAGGCCCGCCGCATCTACGACAAGCTGGCGTCCATCACGCTGCTGCGCCGCCATGACCTCATCTGCGCCAACGAACCCGGCCTGGACGACATGTACGACCCGGGAACCTCGTGGCTCTGGAAGCACGGCACCTGGGTGAACGGGGGCCACTGGTCCACCTGCGAGGCGCGCATGGTGCTCGCCTATTACCGCCTCGGGCAATATGAGGATGCGCGCCGCTCCATGGAAGCCATTCTCCGATTCGCGCGCCAGTTCCGCATGGACAATCCGCTAGTCGATTTCGGCGGCGCGGTCTATCAGCCCAAGGAACCCGTCAACCTCTGCTACGACACGTTCGGGCCGCCCGCCGCGATGGTGCGCGGACTCTTCGAGTACCTCTACGACGCCGAAGGGCTCACCCTGCTGCCGCACATCCCCGCGGGCATCACCCGTCTCGAACAGCATTTCCCCATCCGCTTCGGTGCCAAGAAGCTCTATCTGGCCACCACCGGGGTGGGCCCCATCTCCGCCGTGCAAGTGAACGGAAAACCGTGGGGGAGCTTCGACGCCGCATCCGTCCGACTGCTTTACGCGGATTTCCCCGATACGGCCATTATCCAGATCGCCCTCGGCAACGCCGCTCTCCCGCAGGCCACGCCCTTCCAGCCCCAGGAAGAGACACGGACGCTCGCGCCGCAGCACGATTCTTTTTGGAACACGGACATGTTCATGCAGCGCTTTGGTGGCAACCGCCTGCCGTTGCGCGTCGGCGCCGACAGCCAGGGCGGCAGCGGATTCGTGGGCGAAATTCGAGGCGTGCGCCTCTTCCCCCTGGCCTTGCCGGAGGCCGCGCTCGCGGCCCTAGCGCAAGATCCGAAGAAGCTGCCGGCGGACGCCGCGCCGATGATCCAGTGGGATTTCGACCGCGAAGAAAGTTCGAAAGTGGACAACGCGGCGGGGGACCGCTTCGCCGCCCGGATCATGAAGGACGCGGAGATCCAGAAGCATGTCCTTCGCCTCAACGGCAAGGGATGGGCGGAGACCGAGGACGATTCTGCGCTCAACTTCGAGGAGGCATTCACCTTGGAAGCGCAGATTCGCCCGGAATCCATTCCCGGCAACGGCGTCCGCATCATCGACAAGATCTCCGTGGGTGCAGACGACGGCTATCTGCTCGACCTCTTGCCCGGCGGCGTGCTCCGCGTCATCACGCGCCAAGGCACGCTCAGCCACGCCGCGGCGGTGCCCATGAATGCCTGGAGCCACGTGGCCGCCACGTTCGACGCCAAAGGCGAACTCCGCCTTTACCTCAACGGCGTGTGCATTGCCGCGGCGCCGGCCAAAGCCCCGCAACCCGCCGTGCCCATGGAACGGATCCGCGCGTTCTACGCGGCGATGCAGGGAGCCGGACTCGCGGCGGGCTATGAAGGCCGCCATGCGCGCCTGATCATCGATCAGTTGGCCGCCATGCACGAACGGCAACGCCTCCAGGCCGAAGGCAAACTTAGCCCCTTGCCCGAAGCCTCCCAGGCCGCCGCCGACAAGTCTTACGTGGACACGCTCGTCAAATTGGAGCAGGGCCTCGCGAAAGCCGTCGAGGCATACTCCGCCTCCGGCGATGCACAGAAACAGCGCATACTTGAACTCTGGAAGGCCGCTCAGAATTAATAGACCTGCGCTCACGCGCTGGCATTGCGTACCCGCCCCCAGTACACCGTTGCCCTGAAAACCATGGAGACGCACAAGATGTTGACCGGCCGCGACCGTGTCAAGAAAGCCCTGCACTTCGAAAGCACGGACCGTGTGCCGAGAGACCTGGGGGGGATGCTCTCGACGGCGATCAGTTGCTTCGCGTATCCCGCGCTCGTCCAGGCGCTCGGGCTCCCGCCGCGCCCCACCCGCGTCTACGACACCGGCCAGATGCTCGCCTTTCCCGATCTCGACGTGCTCGACGCCCTGGGCTGTGACGTCGTCACCGCGTTCATGGACGTGACAAACGCCTTCGACCAGCCGGAGCTGTGGGCGCCCTACGGCTTCAATGGGCGACTCGATGCGCTCGTCCGCGACCCGGCCATCTTCAGAGTCCTCGGCGATGGCACAATCATCCAGCCTGAACACGGACGCAGCATGCCGCCCACGTCCCATGTCTTCGAGGCGGAACACGGCGGCCAACCCCTCGTTCTCTCCGGCGATATCCCCAAACCCAACCTCGACGAAATACGCCGGCAGCAGCAGCCCTTGCGGGATGACGAGATCAAGCGCGTCGTCGACATGTGCCGCCGCATCCGCGAAACAAGCGACCGCGCGGTCTTCTTCAACGGCATCGGCGCCGGCATCGGCATCGCCAACTTCACCGGCATTGCCATGTTCCCCATGCTCTGCCTGACCGAGCCCGAGTTTGTGGCCGAACTCCACGAAACCGTCGTCAGCCATAACATCCGCCAGATTGAAGCCCTCCTGCCGGAAATCGCCCCCTATATCGACATCTACAACTGCGGCAGCGACGACTGGGGCACCCAGAACGCCCTCGTCGCCGCCCCCGGCGTCTACAAAGACCTCTTCCTCCCCTACTACCGCCGTGTTAACGATACTGTCCACCGGATCGACCCCACGCTCGCCACCTTCTTCCATTCCTGTGGCGCCCTCTACGACCTCATTGACCAAATCATCGACTCCGGCTTCGACATTCTGAACCCCGTGCAATGGAGCGCCGGCGGACATTCGTACACGGAGTGGAAAGACAAGGCGCGCCGGCGAATCACCCTGTGGGGCGGGGGCGTGAATACCCAACAGACCCTTCCCCTCGGCAGCCCGGAGGAGGTTGATCGCGAAGCCCGCGCTGTGATCGAATACATGCGTCAGGACGGCGGCTTTGTCTTCTCCGCCATCCACAATATTCTTGCCGAAATCCGGCCCGAGAACGTCATTGCGCTCTATCGCGCCGCCGACTGAAATTGCATTGCGCGAAAGGGGTTCGCTGACACGCAGGCCGGGTCCTTGACGACCCGGCCTGCAACGATCACTTGTGTGGAGGGGACTAGGCTTCTTCGACCACGCGGAAGCCCATAAGGCCGCCAAGATCGCGGATGCTCTGCATGTGGTCGCCGTAGAAGACAACCCGGTGCAGCAGGGTCATGACGTCGCCCTCGAGCACGCCGCCGCCCCAGTTCAGGAACATCTTCCGTGCGTCAGGCACTTCCGTGACAAATTGCGTGCGGCAGGCGAGTTTGTCGTGGGTGACCTCGGTGATCTTCCCGGTAGAGATCAGCATTGTGTCGAGATTGATGAACTTGGCGCACGTGACGGGTTGGCCGATTCTCATCTCGACATCGAGCGACACGCCCCGGCCGCTGTCGGTCTGCGTGCGGATGATGAAGGGCCGGCGCTCGCCTCCGGGGCCGTCCATCTTCGTGGCACAGGTGCAATGGAAGTGGATCAGGGCATTGCGGGCCGTATCGAAAACGGGATCCGTGATGAACCCGGGCACGCCGAAGGCGTAGCGGAAGATCAGCATCGTGAGGGTCGAGTCCATGTCACCTTCGCAGGCGCCAACCAGGCCCATGTCGCACAGTTTGCTGAAGGCGAGGCAGCCTTTGGCGGGATCGCCCATGCAATTGGAGCTGGTGATCGCGTGGGCACCATTGTCAATCATGAGCTTTTTCACCGCGAGGTAGAAGCGTGCGGAATTGATGATCTCGTCGCGGGTCGGCTCGACGATCTGCTTGGCACAGCTTATCCAGTACTTCTCGGCCTCGGCCTCGGCTTCCTTCAGATCAACGGCCTTGTGCGCGGCCAGGGTATCCTCGACGGTGATCGGCACGATATCAGCACCCCATCGCGTCTTGATCTGCTCGGCGGAACAGGCCGCGGCGGTGCCCATCGGGCCGCGCACGACGAGAATGCGCGTCTGGCGCAGGCGCGGCGCGACACGCATGAGTCCCACCACGCGGTCCAGTTCGCTCCAATCGCTCGTGGCGAGGAGCGCAACCTTCTTGCCGGCCTTCTGCCATTGCGGGAAATACATCCAGCCGTGCCCGCTGAAGGGCTGAGAGAAGACGGCGGTGGGAATGCCCGTGTCGACGATCTTGTCCATGGCCTCGCGGGGGGCGCCTCCGCCATGGCCGCTGAGGTGAAAGAGGAGGACCCCGTCCACGCCGTTCAGGTTGGGCAGGACCTTCTCCACCTCAGTCGGAGGAACCGTCTCCCCGCCGAGGAACTGCACATCGCCGAACTTCTTTTCGATGCCCGCGAGATAGTCGTTGAGCTTCCCGATCTCTTCCGTGGGCCGGGACATGTAGATGTCGCCGGTGCGTCCGATGAAGACTTTGTAGATCTTGACCGGCGGCAGTTCCGGCCAGCCGGCCTCCCGCGCCTCCTGCGCGGAGGCCATGCCCATTTGTCCGCCGATCAGGATGCCGCCGGCCGCGGTTACGCCGAAAAACTGCCTGCGGGTTAGGTTGCTCATGATGTCCTCCTCGGGCATGCCCGTCGTGATGTGCTGGATGCCGGGCAGGTCAACACACCCGAATGGAAGACGCTCCCCGACCTGTCACGCGTTGCGCTTCTGTCTCCCCGCCCCGTGCCGGTTCCCGCGCGCGAGCATCGGCCGGAACAGCCACCACGCTATCACAGCCGGTGGAAAACCGCAACCAGGAAATAACGGCGGCCGGCTAGGCCGCGACTTCGGAGCGGCGCACTTTGTGCACGATGATCCAGAGGCAGACCAGGCACGTTCCGCCCACGAAGAGCATGGACCACAGCCAATGCGAGTCGAAGAGCAAGTGGCGATCATGAAACAGATACTGGCCGATGCGATTGACGGCCATGGGGAAGGAGATGATGAGGTAATTGCGGTCCTGGAGCACGGCGGCAAGAACGCCCGCCATGGCGCTGCAGGCCACGGGAATCATCACGATGACGATGGCCGCGTAGTTCTGGCTGCGCAGGAGGGCGGAGGCGGCCGGGATGCTCAAGGCCATTGGCAGGACGATGACCAGCGAAAAAGCGAGGATCGACACGGGCCAGAACCAGCTCTCCGTCAGCAGCTTCATGCTGGGCGCGAGCAGGTTGTGAAGAATGACGAGTGCGATGGCGGGGAGGGCCGTGATGCTCAGGCCGACTGCAGTCAGGCTGAGCACTTTGCCCAGGACGTAGTCGTACCACCGGATGGGTTTGGAGAAGTAGACGTCCATGAGGTTGTTGTTCATGTCGTTGCAGATCATGCCCGAGCCGGCATAGAGGGCAATGAGGAAAACGAGCGGAGTCTGGATGCGCAGGAAATCGAAGAACATCTGCTCGCGCACCATGATGCCCTGAATCTGGTTGAGCAGAGGCGTGAGCGGATTGTTCGGGTCCTGAATCACGACGTCGAACGCCACGACTTGCAGCAGCCGGAGAATGCAGTGCAAGAGCGCCACGAGCAGGAGCATCAGGAACGGCTTCGCCTTTGCGAGCACCCGCAATTCCTGCTCTACGATAATCGCCCAGCGAAAACGTCGGCGCATCTCGCCTTCGTAATGCCGGTAGGTTTGTTCGTAAATGGGCACGATCTACTCCTCCTTGGCTGCCGCCTGGATGAACACCTCGGCAAGACTGTGGCGCGCCGGGCGGTAATGCCGGATCTGTGTGCTGTGTTGATGGGCGATCTCGAAAATCGATTTCGGGTCCGTCTGCTCCGGCGTGGTGATGAAGAGGTTGCCGTCCTGTTGATCAATCCAGGTGAAGCCTGCCGAGGACAGTCCCGTGACGAAGTTCTCCTTGTTGTCGCGGATGCGCACCTCGTAACAGCGATCGAGCACGGCCGTGAGTTCGCTGATCGAACCGGCGCGCGCCACGACGCCACCCTGAATCAGGATGAGGCTGTCGCACACGTGCTGCACGTCCGGCAAGAGGTGCGACGAGAGGATGATCGTGACCCGCCGGCGCGCAGCCACTTCGCGGATCAACTCGAGCATCTCGATGCGGCCCTGGGGGTCGAGGCCGTTCGTGGGTTCGTCGAGCAGGAGCAGCTTGGGGTCGTGGACGAGCGCCTGCGCGAGCTTGACGCGTTGGAGCATGCCGGTCGAGTAGGTTTCCATCTTCCGATAGCGGGCCTCGCCCAGCCCGACATAATTCAGCACCTCGTGCGTGCGCTCCATGGCATCCACCCGCGACATGCCGAAGAGGCGCCCGCAGTAAGTGATGAACGACACGGCGCTCACTTTCGGGCTGGTTACTTCGCGTTCCGGCATGTAGCCAAGCTGCATCCGCACCGCGAGCGCCTCCTTGGGGAGGAGCCGGTCAAACACTCGGACTTCGCCCTGGGAGGCGCGATTGAACCCGAGCAGCGTCTTCAACAGCGTGCTTTTCCCGGCGCCGTTGGGCCCGAGCAGCCCCACCGTGCCGCCTTCGATACAGCACGAAACCCCGTTGAGCGCCTTGAGGTCGCCGTAGCAGACCTCGACATCTTTCACTTCGATCACCGGCATGTTTCACTCCAACCTGTCCCAACCTGGACGACGATGACCCGAATCCCTACTGCTGAATTGGAATATCCACCGCCACGACTTGTTCTTGCCCCGTCACATCCACGACCTGTGTGCCAACGTACGTTAACGCGTTGGATCCGCCAAAGAGGTTGTCAAGGTAGTAGACGTCCAACTGCCATTGGCCGGGCGGCACATCTTCCATCGTGAACGTGCCCATCGGGCTGATTCCCGTACTGATCCCCGTCATCTGACTGGGGTCAATTTGGGAGCCCAGGGGCGCGGAAGCCACTCCCGGCATCCTCAACACGGCGAAGCCCACGGGCGTCGCGGGCGGCCGGGAGCAACGCCCTTCGATAGTGACCCCGGTGCCTTCGCCGAAATTGTACGTGGTCACCTGGCCATCCTGAATTTCCACTTCTATGCCCTTGACGTCGGAGAGGCCGGCCAAGCCCACGCCCTGCGGACTCGAGATGTAGGTCATCATCACTTGATAGACGCCGGCGCTCAGACCGTCGATCGAGTAAGCGCCGTTCTGCTCGCTGGTGGCCGGCTTCGTGCCGCCCGGCCCGATAGCCATCACGGTGGCGCCTGACACCGGCTGCCCGTTCTTGTACACATAGCCGCGCAAAACGCCGCCGCCGCCCAGGCGCAGTTCGATATTGCCGATGTTGCCCTCTTCCTGGAGGACGATTTGTCCGCTGTTGGCCGCGGCATAGCCCTGATGTTGCGCGAGCGCCGTGTAATTGCCCGCGGGCAAGTCCGTGAAAGAGAAGAGGCCGTCCTGGCCCACTTGGGTGGAATGCTGTGAGGCGTTTTCGCCGACCGCGGCCATCACCATGGCATCGGAAGCGCTGCCGGCTTCGAAGAGGAGGACCCGCGCGCCCTGGGGGCTCTTGCCGTCGCTCGTGGTGACCCGTCCTGCGATCGTGCCGCCCTTCTGGCTCAGTTGGATGACGAGATTGTCCGTCACCTGACCCGCTTCCAGTGTCACTTCCTGCCGTCCGGGGGTGTAGCCCGCCGCCTGCGCCTCGATGCGGTAATGCCCCGCAGCCACGCGCAGTTCGAAACTGCCGTCTGCGTTGTTGAAGCTTTGCGAAACGGGGCCTTCCATCATGCGCAAGGCCGAGACGGTGCTGCCCGTCTCGGAGATGGGCACGGCCGAAACCGTGTAGCCGGCTTCCGGCGCCCGGCCCGTGTCGCGGAGCACGACCCGCCCCCGGATCACGGCCGCCGTATCCATCACCACGCGATTTTCGCGGTCCAGCATCACCCGGCTCACGGACTTCGGGGAGTATCCGTCTTTCGTTACGCGCATTCGGTACATGCCCGCTTCCACGCCGTCAAAGCGGAACCGTCCGTCCATGTCCGAGGAGCCGTCCCGGTTGCTCGAACTCAGACTCTCCAGGCCCATGCCTTCGATCTCGATCTTGGCACTGGGCACAGCCTGCCCCGCCGTATCCACGATGCTTCCGAAGATCGCATGGGCACCCTCGTCCACGCGGTAGAGCGTGAGTTCGAGCCCCGTCAGGTCGGTATACCCGTTGGGGTAGATGGGATCGCCCGCCGTCGGGATCTTGAAGCCGCGTTTTTGCGCAAAGACCTGGTAGTTGCCCGCGGGCAGATCCTTGATTACAAAGTCGCCATTGGCATCGCTTCGCGCGTCGCGGAAGGCGTGCGGCGTTTCCATCGGCGAGAGCAGTTGTTTGAACGAGGGGATGCATACGACGGAGGCGCCTTCGATCGGCTTCCGTTCCTGATCCACGACCCGCCCATAGACGGTCGTCCCCGCGAACATGAACACGTCAATGCGCACGTCGCGTTTGGCGGTGGTCAGGATGAAGGGGTCCGCCATCTGCGGCGATTTTTGCTCCGAGGTTACGTAGAGCCGCCATTCCTTGTTAAGCGGCACCCCCACGAGTTCGTAGTAGCCGTCCTTTTCCGAACTGTCATGCAGCGGCGGGGCCTGTCGCACGAGCGAGGTCAGCGCTTGGGAGAAGACGCTCTGCGAGGTGCACAGGAGGACGTCCGCGCCCTGCACCGGCTCCTTGTCAGGGCTGGTTACGTAACCCCAGACCGTGCCGGCCGGATCGAGTTTGAAGTCGATGTTTCGGATTTCCTGGTCAATCCGGGCGATCTTGACCTTCTGATAGGGGATCTCGGCGCCGGCTTTGTATGGCGCATCGCGCAGCGAAACGGAGATGGCGAATTCGCCCAGGGGCAGGCCGGAGAACTGATAGTTGCCGTCGTCGTCCGTTCTGGGGCCTTCATGCGAATAGTAGGTGAAGTAGGGGGCCTGCTGCTGGTCGGGCGACTGCACAGGTTCCGCCTGAATGAGGATGTCCGGGATGCCCTTGCCCGAACCCGTTTCCGTGACCCGGCCCATCACGGTTGCGCCCGTGGACAGCTTCACTTCGACGACCGCCCTGGGCTTGTCTTCGCCTTCGATTTGGGCCGTCGTTTCGACCGGAATGAAGCCGGTCTTCGCGATCCACACCCGGTACGTGCCCGCGAGGGAGAAGTTCAGCGCAGCCTCGCCGCCCTTGTCCGTGCTCTCGTTCGCCTGTTGTCGCAGCTTGCCTTCTTCCTCATGCAAGTCATCCAGCCCTTTGCTGTCCTTGGCCTGGATGATTTCGACATTCCGTTGCCGCCAGGAATCCTGTTCTTCCTGCGACCACTGCCGTTGCGCCCGGATGGAGGCGCGTTCGATGGGTTCGCCGGTGTGCGCGTCAATCACGAGGGCGGCCAGCGTGAAGGGTCTGGCTTCTTCCGTCTGCGCCTCGGCCTTGGGCGGTTCGACGGCGCCGGAGGTCCGGCGCTCGCGGTTGATGCGCGGGGCCTCGTTGGCCACCCGCGAACCGGGCAGGCCTTTGGGCCGGTCCTTGGGGTGTTCCGTGTAGGAAATGGTGGAAACCGCGGGAGCGGTGGGTTTCTTCGGGGCGAGAATCACCGCCATAATAATCAGCGACCCCAGAAAGACGGCCAGTATCAACACAATATGGACCGTCGTGATGGACGTGGATTTCCGCCGTGCGCCCATGACTGCTATGTCACCTCGGGTTGACTTCTATAACCCAGCGTGCCAGAAAAACCGGGACCGCTTCAATGTCTTATGACACAGAAACGGTCCATCGATCAAGACTCATGATTTGTGCGGGTGATGTCCGGACAAGTGTTTCCAGAGGGGCACCAACCCGATCAGCAGGGTGCCGCCCGCCAGCAAGAGGCTCGACAGAAGGGAGTAGGCCCCGCTGTAGCCCGTATACGAGAGCAGCATCGAGGCCATGAACGCGTCCACTTGGCCCTTGCCGCCCGAGATTCCCTGGTTCCAAAGCACGTACAGGTTCGTGAAGGACACAATCATCACCGTCACGCCCAGTACGGCCAGCATGGATACCGCCATCGTGGCCATCGTGTAACGGAAGCGCGCCTGCTCCTGCTCGCGCAATTGCGCGATGCGCACCCGTTCCTCGACGCGCCGGTGCAGGGTCGCGGGGGCCGGCAGAAACGGTTCCCCCCGCAACGCGGACTCGATGCTCGCGTCTATGTCAATCGGTTTCCGGCCGTCCATCCGAGAAAACCTCCTTTTCCACTATCTTTCGAAGCTGCTTCCGGGCGCGGAACATCCAGGTCTTCAGCGTGCCCATCGGGATGCTCATCACCTCGGCGATCTCTTCATACGAAACGCCTTGCAGGTAATACAGCGTGATGATCGTGGCATAGCGATCGGGCAGTTTCGTTACGCAGCGCCGGATCTGTTCCGGAATGTCGAAGCTGTCCGAAGGCTGCACCGCGGTCGCGTTCAGGTTCGCCGGCGTCAACTCCACCTCGCCCCGCCGCTTCCGCCGGTTCAGTTCCGTGAGGCAGACGCTGCAGGCCACCCGGTACATCCAGGTGCTGAAGCTGCATTCGCCCCGGAACCCTTTCAACAGGCGGTAGGCCTTGAGAAAGGCTTCCTGCGCCATGTCTTCGGCCAACGCAACGTCCCGCATGAAGCGGTAGGCGACGTTGAAGATGATGTGCTGATGGCGCTTCACGAGTTCGGAAAACGCTTCCGGGTCGCCGGATTTTGCGCGCTGGACAAGCTGCAGGTCGGCCGTGTCCCGGCCTTCGCGCATCGTTTCCCGCCTCGGAACCACCGCCACCGCTTCCGATGAGTGCAACACCCATCCCAACAGGCTGGTCATGTCGTGCTCCTTGTGATCCAAATATCGCCGTTAAGCGTATTCAAAGAGAGCCGGCCATCGCCCGTGCCCAAGAGCCCATGCAACTCACGCTGCCGCGACCCGTCTTGCGCCTGTCCCAGCGGGAGATCGCATTTCACGGTGCCGCGGCCGGTGGTGGCGTCGACCCGGGCCGAGCTGCCTTCCGGCATAACCAGTGTAATTCCGCCGTTCATCACTGTCAAATCGCACGATTCAACTTTCGTGTCGGTCAACGTCGCGTAGACGTGGCCGTTCGTCGTTCTGGCCTTCAGCGTCCCGCTGGGGACGCTAGCGTAAATGCTTCCGTTGACGGTTTCCAGAGTCGTTGCGGCCTGCGCGTCATAAACCCGGACGCGGCCATTGGTGCTTTTCGCCGTCACCGGCCCTTCCGCCCCCAGGATCTCGATGTCGGTGTTGTTCCCGGCCACGGTGATTTCGCCGCAACCCTTTTCAATCCAGACATTTCCGTTGGTGCCCACCAGCCGGATATTCGTGCCTTCGGGCACCTTCAGACTGTAATCCACCCGCAGATCCACCGTGTCCGGCCGTTCTTCGGGCTCCGTCAGAATCGTCACCGCGTCCGGGCTCTCCTCCACCTTCACCAGTGTGCGGACATACTGTTCCGCCAGCGCCTGTTTCTCATAGGACTGCGTATAGGCCCGGATGTCCGCCGTCACCTCGATGGCGCCCGCATCGGGCACGTTTACATTGACGGTGATCGAGCCATCCGCATTCGTGAGCTGGATCAGCTTCGCCACGGGAAGCGACAGCGTCCGCAGATCCTGCACCCCCGGACGTATCACCTCGCGGGGGAGTTTCGGCGCGAGCACCCCAACCGTGAACGATTGCACCGCCGCGGCAATGAAGATCGCGATGCCCAGACTCCGGAGGAAATGACTCATATTCCGTCCTCATATCTAAAGACCCGGTGCGCCCGGCTCCGGTTTCATGGGGCTGTAACCGCTCCCTTGAAACCTGCTATAAGAAACCCCGCACCCAAGGGATGGAGTCCAACACCCGGACAACGATAAGGACGTCCCAATGCGTTCCTTGATAACTACCATACCACTGCTTATCGTGGTCGTTACGCTGTTGTACACCCTGATACGGCACATTGGCCGCGTCTGGCTCGAGCACCGCGTCAAGATGGAATTGCTGAACCGGCTCGAGGAGCGTCCCGAGTTGTTGCGCTCGTTCGACGATCTGAAGGACCTGGTGGAAGGCGGGACTTCCGACCCGGAGAACTCCTTTCAGCTCGATTTCACCATGACCGGCGTGATCCTTGCCGTTATCGGCATCCTCTGCGTGGTGCTCTACGCGACCGTCGGCAGCGGACGTTGGGCGGTCGGCGCGTATTGGGGCGGGGTCGTGTGCGTAGTTTTGGGATTCCTGATGGCGCTCGTCGGGTGGCTGCTGCATTTCATTACCCGGCCCCGCAACGGCGCCGTCCTGCCCAACGATGAGCCGCGCCGGCGATAGACTTGCCGTTGCTTCCCCTGACGAATAGAATCCGGCACGCCGCTGTAATTGGAGCCGGAAGGTTGACGCAGGGAGGGCTGGGTAATGCGGGTGGTTACGTGCCGGTGCGGCCAGCGGATGCAGGTGCCGGACGAGGCGTTGGGCAAGCTGGGGACGTGCGTGCGCTGCCGGATGCGCCTCGAAGTCACGGAATTCAACTCCGCCCCGATGCGGCCGGAGGAACGTACGGCGTCGCCGCAGCCGGCCGCCAATTCTAATCAGTGCGCGCGCTGCGGCCGGGCGTTTCGCGGGCATTGGGATCAGCACGACTCGGCCGAAGGCCGAATCTGCAACATCTGCGCGAAACAGTATTGTGTGCCCGGATTGGAGGAAGCGAAACCGGCTCCCGCACTCCCTGACAATGCCTGGATGAACCCTGCTCCCTTGCCCCCCGAAGAGTATGCCCGGCTCGCGGCGCTCGCGCCGTCCCGCTGGGATCGCTTCAAGGATCAGATGGCCGACTTCCGCGGCAGCAAGTGGTTCAGCCCGGTACTGCTGGGCGTGGGGGTGGCCGCTATGATGGCCTTTGTGCTGTTGCTTCCCGTCGAGGAGTATGCCGCACGGTTCTTCTCGGCGGCGCCCCCGGAGAAGGGGGAATTCCCCAAAGCGCTGGCCGTGGTTATCCTGGTTTTGCAGCAGATACTCTCGCTGGCCAAGTACATCACGATTCTCTATCTGGGCCTTGCCTGGGCGAACAAGCTTCCCAATGACACTTTCGGCAAGAACCTGCTCGCGATTGGCCTGGTGGCCGTGCTCCTGTACGCACTCGCTTACGTGCCGTTGCTCGTTCCGCTCTTCCTCGGCACGGACTACCTGGGCGCGGGGGCCGCGAGCCTCTCCACGTTCACGCTGATGATCTTCCGTTGCTGGCTCGTGTTCAGCCTTTACGACCTGGAGTTCTTCGACCTGTTTCGATTCATGCTGATCAGCATCTTCCTGAGCCCGCTCTTCATGGCGATTCAACAACTCGTCTACGGCATCCTGGCCGGGCTCGTGTACTGAAACCCCGGGGAGGCTTCGCGCGCGAACCCGCTGCGGCCACGCGCCCGGGCGTGTGGCGATCAGGAGACGCTCCACGCGTCCCGTCTGCGAAGGGCAGCCCTACGCCGGATCGAGTTGCTCGAGTTGTTCGGCGGTGATGCCCTTCAGCAGCATGACGGCGATGGCGTCGATCTTGCGATAGAGCATCTCGACGCCGAGGCCGAGCGCATACCAGAAGGGGGCATACATGAGGGTGATCTGGCCATTGAGGTTCAGGGCGTGCTTCTCGTAATTCCAGATGTGCAGGCCGCAGGCCGTGAAGATTGTGCCGGAGACAAACTCGACAAAGAAGATGGCGATCATATAGGCGACGGCGCGTCCCGGGAGCGGAACGCCGAGCCGGGTGAGCGGACGCGCGATGGGCATGAGGATAACGCCGAGCAGGCCGTAGTCGATCATCATCCAGGGCGAAGTGTGGCCCGTGATGTTCCAGTTTCCACGGAATGCGCCCCCGAGCGCGGTGAAGAAGACCTCGATGAGCAGCCCGAGCAGGGCAAACAACAGAAAACGGATGGCGGCGCGCTTTGCGGACATGTGCATTTCTCCCTCATGCTGTACGAAGTGACACGGCCTGTCTAAACACCTCTCCTTGGACGCGGGACCCCCGCCTCCCGGTTTCAGGCCCGGGGATGAAACCGCTTGTGTGCCTGCGTAAGCCGTTCGACACTGACGTGCGTGTAAATCTGCGTCGTGCTGATGTCGGAATGCCCCAGCATCTCCTGAACGGCCCGGAGGTCCGCGCCGTTGTCGAGGAGATGTGTGGCGAAGGAGTGCCGCAGCATGTGCGGCGTCACGTTCTGCTGGAGGTTGGCGGCCCGGGCATGGTGCTTCACCACGGCCCAGACGGAGCAGCGGTTCATGCGCCGGCCCCGGTGCGAAAGAAACAGCGTGGCGTCCTTGACCGGGCCTTCCGCCCGCATGCGGAGCCAGGCCTGGATCCGACGCCGCGCCCGATCGCCCAGGGGAACCATCCGCACTTTCGCGCCCTTGCCGCGCACGCGCACGGAACTCTCCTCGAGCGAGACATCGCGCATCGGGAGGCCCGCCAGTTCCGAGATGCGCAGGCCGCAGGAGTAGAAGACCTCGAGCATCGCGGCATCGCGGACACTGTTCTCCGGGGCACCATCGGGCGCCGCCAGCAGGCGTTCGATTTCTTCCCCCGTGAGCACATGGGGGAGGGTGCGCGCGAGACGCGGCGAATCGAAGCCCTCCGCGGGATTGCGTTCGGCAAGGCCTTCATCGAGGAGGAAGCGGTGGAAACGGCGGATCGCGCTCAGGTGCCGGGTGACGGATCGGGGCGAAAGCCCGGCGGCGATCATGCCGCCCATGTGGTCGAGTATATCCTCGCGAAGGACATCGTTCGGCGAGGCCACGTCCGCCTCTTCGAGATGGCCGAGGTAGGCGCGAATGTCGGCCGCATACGCGGTCAAAGTGCGGTCCGACAGGCCGGCTTCGAAGACGGCCACCTGCATGAAGCGGTCAAGGAAGGGTTCCAGCCTCAGCGTTTCTTGAACATCGGTCACAATGCGTCTTGCCCCGAAAGAAAACGTCCCGGCGCGTGAAGCACCGGGACGAGGACACTCAACGGAAGTTGCGCGTTCACTCTTGAACGATAGTGATGTTGAATTCTGCGCGGCGGTTCAGTTTGCGGTTCTCTTCGGAGCTGTTGGGCACCGCCGGCTTGGTTTCGCCAAAGCTCTTCGTGGAGATGCGCGCAGCGTCAATGCCGCTCTGCAGCATGTACGCCTTCACGGAGTCGGCGCGGCGCTGACCCAAGCCCATGTTGTACTCATCCGTGCCGATATCGCACGTGTTGCCTTCGATGATCACGGAGTCCTTGGCATGAGCCTTCATTTCGGCGACGAGTTT
>CAILVY010000083.1 GCA_903837785.1 Candidatus Hydrogenedentota bacterium | reverse complement strand
CTATCTTGGCAGCGGTCGCGCCGGGATAAGGAACGACGACTGTCGTCGGCGGAAGAAATGCCCATGTTCGAGCGCTTCGCGATCTTGTGATGGCCGTGATCACGGCTTCCTGCGTTCCGAACGGTTCGGCCCAGGGTGGTTCCTGCGTCAATCGTTGATTTCATGGGCATGGGTGCGTTTCTGGATCTTGTGGGAGAGGTGATAAATTGCAATTTTGAAGGACCCAAAACATGTTTATTTATCCTTGTTCGTGAATTCTGGTGGCTATGTTAGTGGAGAATTTCAAGTTATATGATCGGGCGTGTGTCCCGGGGAACGGGGAGCTATCATGGTTTCTTCGCGAGAATGGGCCCCCCAACAGCTCGTCGGAGCGAAGAAACCATGATGGCGGTGGTTGTGTGGACGGGCCGCTTTCACGATCAAGTGTGTGTTTGGACCGACAGGTCCAGTTTGCCGAGGAAGAACAGCACCCGCACACGCAGCGTGCGGAAGGAGCGCAGGCCGCGGGCGTTGGCGATCACCCGCGCCACGAGCGAGTTCATGCCCTCCGAGGCGGCGTTGGTGATCCGGTGCTTCAAATAGTTGAGCAAACCCCAGAGCCGGTTCGCCAGCATGTCGGCGACCTTCTTGAGCGGCTCGAGTTTCGAGCGCTTCACGGCACGGTTCCAGTCCTTGAAGAACTTCTCCGCCGGTGCCTGATAGACATAATCCCAGAATGCGGCGAATGCTTCCTTGAACCGCCACGCCCTGCTGGTCTTCAGGTTGGCGCTGTAAAGTTCCTGGAACGAAGGTTCGCACCGCAGGTCGGGGAAGTTCCTCAGCCAAAGGTATTTGCTCTTCCTGAGGGTATCGTCGCCGGCCCTCGTCAATTCCCGGTGCTCCTCTTTGCGCACATCATCCACCGCCTTGTTGAGGTGGGCGCTCACATGGAACTTGTCATGCACAATATCCGCGTTGGGCAACAGTTCGGTTGCGGCATTCTCAAAGGCAGCCCACATGTCCATCGCCACTGCTTCAACTCCAGCGCGTTGCTCTTCGGACAGCGTTTCGAACAACTCCCTGGCGTTTTGCGTCGTGCGGCCTTCCACCAGATCCCAAACACGGTTGCTTTCCAGATCGTTGAGGATGCTCGCGTAAACATGCCCCCTTCGAAAGCTCTTCTCGTCCACACCCACCTTGGTGATGACCTCGTCCTCACGCCGCAACAGGCCCCGTTCCACAGCCCTCTCCATGATGCGGTTGACCGTCTGCCAGTCCAGGCGCATCGTCGCCGCGACCTTGTCCACGTTGCCACAGGCCTGCAGCCATATGATGACCGCCTGTTCCATCAATTTGGTAAACCGCTGATAGCGGTCCGCCCACGGCACCGCCACCTCCTCGATCTTGCCATCCCGGTATTTCACGCTCGGAACGCTCGCCTCAATGATCGTTTCAAACTGACAGGTGTCCAGATGCCGCCATCTCCGCTCCGTCCACTTGTGCAACGTCGCGGGCTCGTGGGTTTCAGGATGAAACCACTTCGTGGTGCGGTCGATCTCCACTCGGACCACAACCCGGTTGGCGGTCATGTTCAGGTCAACATTGCTAACACTCCATGGGGACTCCAGTCCGAGAATGTGTCGGTAAAATTCGGTGCTCGTCATCCGCGCCAGTTTGACATCCCCGCCGATTTCCACAAGAATTCCCACCGATAATCACCAAGAACCTAAATTTAGAGCTCTGTTGGACCCAATGCATACTGCATATCCGCGACCGGTAACGCAAAATGTTGCACGGCATCTAGACTCAGATCATAACCAACGCCGCCGATGCCAGGCGGCAGTACAAGCGGTGTCAGGCGCGGAAAATCCCCAGCCACACGAAAGGCATCTATTTCCCGATGCACAAAGCCGCGCATTTTGTGTTTCTCAGCCTCGGCCTCCAACCAACCCGCATTGACCAGCGCATCTTCTAGCAGTTCGGCAGCTGCGCTTGCCGCTACCAGATGCCTCAGGCAGGCGATACGCTGTGGAAGCGTTTCGCCTGCACCATCCTGCTCATCAACGGCAATGTGGTTCAGGAAGAGATTATGCCAAGGAGCGTCATGGAGTTGGAGCTCGCTTGAGATCCGCACCACCGCTGGCGATCGCGCGGCACGCGTTTTCACCTCAATTGCTGTACCTT
The DNA here is from genome assembly GCA_903837785.1 of Candidatus Hydrogenedentota bacterium. Taxonomy (GTDB): domain Bacteria; phylum Hydrogenedentota; class Hydrogenedentia; order Hydrogenedentales; family CAILVY01; genus CAILVY01. The sequence goes on along the minus strand of CAILVY010000083.1, from coordinate 37 downwards.
GGTGTTGAAAGTCCTGTGGGGCACCCGCAGGGCCTCG
>CAILVY010000082.1 GCA_903837785.1 Candidatus Hydrogenedentota bacterium | reverse complement strand
GCCTCAGTGCGTCCGCCACGTGGTTCTCCACGAGCCGGTCCAGGTCCCCCAGCGACACCACCGAGGCAACGGCGTTCCATTCCCGGAGCAACTCGAGATGCCGTGCAAGCAGCGCCTCCTGTTCGGCGCCCCAGGGAAAGCCTTCGGCCCGGAGAAGATCAGTATACGTTGTATTAATAGCTTTCACTCTATTCATGGTTCGGCGATGCCGCCTACCCTCGTTTCCCGCATCCAGCCACCCCCCGTCTCCCGCCAAGCCGAGTCCTTGGCCGGTCCTGAACCCGCCCCCGCCGGATCCTCGTTTCCCAAAGGCCCCTGGAATCTCCCGGCGCCTGCCTTTGTTTGACAACTCAATCGGCAGAATGCTATGTTTTAACACTTCTCAGTATAGCATAAACTGCTTTGGAGATTGACCTTGAAGTACATCATTCTTCTGGGTGACGGCATGGCCGACTGGCCCTTGCCGAACTACGGCGGCCGCACACCGCTTCAGGTTGCGCACACCGATGCGATGGACCGTGCCGTCCAACGCGGCGTCCTGGGTGAATTCTGTCCCATCCCTGACGGGCTTCCCGCGGGCAGCGATATTGGGAATCTCTCCCTCTTCGGCTACGATCCGCGCGCCAGCTTTGGCGGTCGCGCCCCCATCGAGGCCGCGAACATGGGCATTCCCCTCGCGGACAATGAGGTCGCTTTCCGCTGCAACCTCGTTACGCTGGCCGACGGCGTCATGGCCGACTTCACTTCGGGTCACATCACGAACGAGGACGCGGCCGAGATCATCGCGGCGCTCAACGACACGCTGGCGCGCGAGTTTCCCGTCCGATTCTATCCGGGCGTCAGTTATCGCCACATCGCCGTCATGCCGTCGGAAGAGGCCGCCGCCGTGGATGCCCTCGCGCAATGCGACTGCACCCCGCCCCACAACATCACGGGCCAGGCCTGGGAACCCCATCTTCCCAAGGGCGCGAGCGAAGCGCTCCTCCGCGCGATGATGGCGCGTTCCCGCGAACTGCTCCCCGGCCTCGGCGTCAACGTCCGCCGTGTCGCGAACGGGAAATCGCCCGCCACGTCCATCTGGCTGTGGGGACAGGGGAAGGCCCCGGCCATGGAGCCCTATGCCTCCAAGTTCGGCATTACGGGCGCCGTCGTCTCCGCGGTCGATCTCGTCAACGGCATCGGCACGCTCGCGGGACTGGAAGTGCTCAAGGTTCCCGGCATGACCGGCTGGATCGACACGAACTACGAAGGCAAGATCGCCGCGGCGCTCGATGCGCTCGATAGGCATGACTTCGTGTACGTGCATGTGGAAGCGCCCGACGAGACCGCGCATCAAGGCCGCGCCGACCTCAAGATACAGGCCATCGAGGATTTCGATCGCCGTATCGTTGCGCCTGCGCTCGCCTATCTCGATCGCCATCCCGAAACGCGCATCCTCATCGCCCCCGATCACTTCACCACCATCGAAACCAAGACCCACGCGGGCGGCCCGGCGCCGTTCGCGCTGTGCGGCGCGGGCGTCGCGCCCAACGGCTTGCTGCACTTCACCGAGCGTGAGGCCGCGAAATCCGGCGTGCTCGTCGCCGAAGGCTGCACGCTGGTGCAGCGCATGATCCGCGAGGACTCCATTCGTTTCTAACACCCCCACGGGGAATCCGGCCGTGACACGAAAAATCGAACTCTACGACACCACCTTACGCGACGGCGCCCAAGGCCCCGGCGTCAAATTCTCCAGCGACGACCAACTGACCGTCGTGCGCGCCCTCGATGCGCTCGGCATCCGCTACATCGAAGGCGGCCAGCCCAGCGCGAATCCCAAGGCCGTCGATCTCTTCCGCCGCGCCAAGGCCATTCCGCTCCAGCACGCGAAACTCGTCGCCTTCGGCAGCACGCGCCACCCCCGCACCGCCGTCGAGGACGATGCCAACCTCCAGTCGCTGCTCGACGCCGAAACCGAGATTGTCACGATCTTCGCCAAGTCCTCGCCCCTGCATGTCCATGACGTGCTCGGCGTAAGCCTTGACACAAACCTCAAACTCATCAAGGAATCCGTCACGTATCTCCGCGACCAGGGCCGGCGCGTCTTCGTTGACGCCGAACACTTCTTCGACGGCTATGCCCTCGATCCCGAGTACGCGATTAAAGCGCTCGCCTGCGCCTGGCAAAACGGCGCCGAGATGCTCATCCTCTGCGACACAAACGGCGGACGCCTCCCCCACGAGATCGCGGAGGTCACCCGCACCGTCCGCGCCCGCCTGCCCGAAATGCCCCTCGGCATCCACACCCACAACGATTCCGGATGCGCCGTCGCCAATGCCGTCGCCGCCGTCGAGGCGGGTGCCGTCCATGTCCAGGGCACGATCAACGGCTACGGCGAACGCACCGGCAACGCCGACCTCTGTTCCATCATCCCGAATCTCCAACTGAAGATGGGCTGCGACGTGCTCAGCAAGGAACAGCTCGCGCGCCTCACCCACACCGCCCACCTCGTGGCCGAACTCGCCAACATGACGCCCCGCGACCACGCCCCGTACGTCGGCCGGGACGCCTTCACGCACAAGGCCGGCATGCACGCCGACGCCGTCATGAAACTCAAGGCCAGTTACGAGCACATCGTCCCCGCGCTCGTCGGCAACGTCACCCACGTCGCCGTCAGCGAGGTGGCGGGCCGCTCGAGCCTCCTGCACAAGGCGGCCGAATTCGGCATCCACCTCGATCGCGACAAGCCCGAAACCAAGCAGATCCTCTCGAAAGTGAAAAACCTCGAGAACGAAGGCTACGAATTCGAAGGCGCAGACGCCTCGCTCGAACTCATCATGTACAAGGCCCTGGGACATTTTCAGCCATTCTTCTCCACGAAAAGCTTCCACGTCCACGTCGATCAGCAGCACTTCGAGAAGGCCGGCGTCTCCGAAGCCACCGTCAAGGTTGAACTCCCCGACGGACGCATGATGCATACGGTTTCCGAAGGACACGGCCCCGTCGACGCCCTCAACAACGCCCTCCGCAAAGCCCTTGAAGGCTCCTATCCCGAGCTCGCCGGCATCCACCTCGAGGATTACAAGGTCCGCATCCTCGACGGAAAACTCGCCACCAGCGCCCTCACCCGCGTCCTCATCGAATCGAGCGACAAGGAGGGCAACAAGTGGAATACCGTCGGCGTCTCCGAAAACATCATCATGGCCTCCTATATCGCCCTGCTCGACAGCATCGAGTTCTGCCTCCACAAGTCGCGCGGCGCCGCCTGAGGCTTCCAGCAAGACGCCGCCCGCTGTTGACCCGGTGCGGGTATCACGCGCATCCCGGGAGCGAATCAGCTCTTGCGCTTCCGGAGGACGCAGCATGATTCTACGCCTGCGGCTCCGGACGTGAAGACGAGTTCAGCGTCGGCGCCTCCTGACAAGAGGACTGGAGGGGAGGCCGACGGGCGATGATCTTGCGCCACGCGCGGAATAGACAGGCCTTGCCTTGGCGTGCATCTGAATACGTCCCTTGCGTGCATTTCTTCGCCATGTTATTGTTCATGTGGAATAGGTGTGGCCTGTGCTACACCGATGAGATGAGGGAAGCAGGCTGTGAGCATTGAACGCTTATGGCCCTCAGGTAGCGCCGCACGGGTTTCTTGAAGTGAACGAAATCAGGTCGAATGCTGTGTACAACGTGCGGTTAAAGACGGGAGTTGCGCCGATCCATGAGTAGACAGCGGAACTTCGCTAGGCCGTGGGTGATCGTGCTCCTGACATTCCTGGCGCCGGCTACGTTTGCCGCCGAATTTTTGGTAAACGAGCCTATGGATTTACCCGACGCAAATCCCGGGGACGGCGTGGCGCTCACCGCCAACGACACCACCTCTTTGCGTTCGGCCATTGAAGAGGCCAATCTTCTCGCGGGCGCGGATGTCATTGCCTTCGGCGGTGGGCTCGTTCAATGTCCTTATGGCTGTTGCTGTTTTGGACATCTGTCGCTCGAATCGGGAGTGAGCATCGGGGATGACTTGACCATTCTGGCCGGCGATCGCACACGTGTCACCTTCGAGGCTGTCAACACCGTGCATGAGCATTTCCGAGTGATGGAGGTGCAATCCGGGGTGTGCTTGACGATGGACGGGATCGACATAAACGACGGGGGCCGTCCGTCGGGTGCCATCTATGCCGATAGGGGAGCAACGCTGTTCATCCATCCAGGTGCCACTGTGGTGCTTCATGGGTGTGAATTCCAGGACGGCCATGCGACGGTAGCAGGCGGGGGCATCTATGTTGATCATGCTACTCTCGAAGCCGGGGGAGTCATTACTGGGTCTTCTGATGGGGATGGCGGCGCAATCTACAATGACCATGGGATCGTGCGAATGCCAGGGGCGGGCCGCGGCACCGCACTCGGGCGGGGCGGAATGGTATTTAATGATCATGGTGTTGTTGTTCTAGGCATTCGAGACCATGCACAGAGTATATACAACAATCAAGCAGCGGCTGATGGCGGTACGATATTTAGCGCGGGTGGATTGATGACCATCTTGAACTTTTGCTACAGCGAGAATAGCGCTTCGAGGGGTGGTGGTGTCTATATTTCCGCTGGTGCTCACCTGGAGCTTACAGCCTGTTCATTCCACGAGAACAGCGCGGGTCAGGACGGGGCGGCAGTCTACGTCGAATCAGGGACGCTTTGGGCGTCGTCGTGCACGTTTGGCCGGGGGACGGCGGGGGGCTCGGGCGGCGCGGTCTCGATTGCCGGTGGGGAGGCCGTGTTCTTGAACTGCACGTTCGCGGAGAACACGGCCGGCACGCTGGGGGGCGCACTTGCAGTGGGTGGCGGCGCGCTGTGTGCCTTGGGCAATACGGTCCTCGCGGGGAACACAAGTACGATATCCCCGGAGACGGCAGACCTGTGGGGGCCGATCCAGAGCCTCGGGCACAACCTGATTGGTGTGTCCGACGGCGGCTCGGGATACGCGGGGAGCGACCTGCTCGGCACGGCAGCGAGTCCGCTGTCGGCGGGGTTGCTGTATCAGATTCAGCAGGCAGGGTGTTTCCAGGGCGTCGCAAGCATCTACCTTCCTCAACCGGGGAGTCCAGTGATCGACGCGGGGGACACAGTGTTCCTGTTCCGTCCGGACTTCGTGGGGGGTGCGTGTTTCGATGCACTGCTCGGGTGGTGTCCGCGGGTTCGGAACGGCGCGGTGGACATCGGGGCGATCGAGGTGCAGGAGGGGAGCATTGATTTGACGTGTTCGGGGAGCCATAGCGCGG
>CAILVY010000081.1 GCA_903837785.1 Candidatus Hydrogenedentota bacterium | reverse complement strand
TACTTCACGCACATCCGGACCTCACGCACACATGGCCCCGAGTCGCGCCCTGTTTCGCCGCAACGTCCCCCGAGTTCGCCCGCAAGCCGATCATTGAACGGAACGATCATGTATCCGCTCTTCTGATCGCCGACCATCAAGCATCTCTCCCCTGCCGCGAACCAGATCGCCGCCAACAGGCATATGCACGCGTCGAGGCCGTCTTGCTCCTCCTTACGGCGCCTCCCTTCGGCGCCTGTGCGTCCATTGACCCATCCGGAAAGCTGCCGCAGTTTACGCTTCCGCAGCGCCTCCGAAACCTTGCGGCAAATGAATTCCCAGTCCTCTGCGAATGTTGCCGTCTTCCTGGCGGGGTTGTACTTGGGCAGCCTACCCACCTCGCGTTCCGTCTTCTGAACCCACCCCAGCGCGATGATAGCCAAGACAGGGTATGTCTCAAACACGTACGTACCGCCACGCTTGATGGGCCCGGTCGGGTCCGCCGCACCGCCAAACTCGGTCAGGAACCTCTGCACCGGCGCCCCCTCCCCGAACATCTCGCGCTTCGAAAGGCTCGCCGGCTGAACACCGCCCTGACGCCTGCCCACCACGCTGGCCACGATGTTCTCCACGGGCCTTTGTCCATCCTCATTCTTCACGATCGTCGGCTGATCGAGCATTACGATCGTCGCCCCCGGCGAGTACTCCTTCTGCCAGGACCGGACCATCCGCGTTGCGCCGTCGAATGACGCGCTTTGCGGTGCGCCGATCTCGCGGCACGTCCCGTCGGCCTTCCGCACCACGCCGACGATGGCGCCGGAGTTCTCGCGCGTCCAGGCCGAATCGAATCCGACCAGCAACAGGTCCATACCACCACCTCCGTTGAAGGATGCCGTGCAGGCGTTGCAGAAGTACTCCCCCGGAACCGGCCCATTCGCAAGTAGTTTCACTCTCGTGGTCGCGGCAGAAAGGTGGATTGTCCGACCCGTGACACCAACCTCGACATCGGCCGTATCATCCGACCCGCACGAAGGACATCGCGGCAGCTTGGCCCGCTCGAAACGAAGTATCTGCGCCTTGATGCCCGGGCACTGCGCATCGAGTTCCTCAACGGCCCGCCTGCTGATCTTCAGCATACTGCCACCCTCCCGCAATACCTTACCATGTGCCCGGTCCCTGCGAGCGCCAATGCCTTCATCACGCCCATCAGCACGTACTATGGCGTCGTGGACTTCCACCGCAACAGCATACCCCCGCCTGGCCACTACTGCAAGAAGCATCGCAGGAAAATGTTGCGGGCGGGTTTGCGGCGTGGTAACTTGTAGCTGCAAGGAGGATTGCGTCCATGCCCACGGTCATGCGAATCGGCCCGTACCGCTTCTACTTCTATTCTGGCGATGGGCATGAGCCGCGCCACATTCATGTCGAGCGCGACGATGCAACGATCAAGTTCTGGATCGACCCTGTGCGGCTCGACCGCAGTGTCGGCTTCGGCCCTGCGGAGATCGGCGTGATACACCGGCACGTTGTTGCGCACGCGGCCACATTGCGGAGGAGTTGGAATGAGCACTTTGGTTGTTGACGCCGACTCTCTCTTGGCGCAGTCGATCACCGTAACGCAGGACTGCATCGCGGTGGAGCTGGCCGATGGACGGGAGTTGTCCGTTCCCCTGCCGTGGTACCCCCGTCTCCTTCACGGCACGCCGGCGGAGCGGCGGAACTGGCGCCTGATCGGACGGGGCGAGGGCATCCATTGGCCGGACTTGGACGAGGATATCAGCGTCGCGGGACTTGTGGCCGGACGGCCATCGGCGGAATCGGCGGAGTCGCTGGCCCGGTGGATGGCATCGCGCCGGCGGACGCAACGGACGCGACGGGGCAAGGCTGTCGCGCGACCGTAAGGCTCACTGGGAGACGGAATGCCGAAACCCGAACGACGCGCATCTACCGCCCATCATCCGCTGTCCGTCGTTCTTGGTGCCTTTGGTGTTCTTGGTGGTTCACCCCCCAACCTACTCGGTAGGCACGAACTCGGCACGCTGAACGCCGCCACGCATGGAGCGCCTCACTTCGGCCCGAACACCATCAACCCCCCCTCCGCCACGGTGACCAGCTGATCCACCTCGCGCCGCACCAGCCGGCACACCTCGAAGGGTTGCCGCACAGGCAGCCCGGTCTCCGTGGGGACCACCGCCGGCGGCAAGCCGGGGCCCTCGACCAGGTCCACGATCCGCCGTCCGTACCCGTCCCAAAGCCCCTGCGCGCGCCGCGTCCCCTGGATCAGGAGCAACTGCGCCCCGTCCCCCCGCCAAGTGACCGCGACGCCGTTCGCCGGCAGCGGGTCCGGCTGGAAACGGTGCAGCAGCGTCGCCTCTCCGTCGAAGAGATAGTAGATGCTCGGGCTGCCCCAGTCCGTCCACAGCCACACCTGCACGCCGCGCCTCTCCGGCCGGAACCGCCCCCCCGCCAGCCGCTGCACGTGGCCGAGGCCACGATGCTGGGCGAAGATTTCGCCGGTAGCGGCGTGTACGAACATGGCGCCCGCCTCGCCGCACGCGGCCGCT
>CAILVY010000080.1 GCA_903837785.1 Candidatus Hydrogenedentota bacterium | reverse complement strand
TTGAACATCGCGGGCATCGGCGTGGGCGGCATGGGTGGCGGCGACGTCAACGGATGCAAGTCCGAGAACATCGTGGCGCTGGCCGACGTGGACTGGAAGAAGGCGGAAGAAACCTTCTACAAGTTCCCGGATGCGAAGAAGTACAAGGACTACCGCAAGATGCTGGAGGAGATGGCGGACAAGATTGACGCCGTCACGGTCTCGACGCCGGACCACACGCACGCCCCCGCCGCCTACATGGCGATGATGATGGGCAAGCACGTGCGCGTGCAGAAGCCGCTGACGCACACGATCGCGGAAGCGCGGCTCCTGGCGAAGACCGCCCGCGAGCAGGGCATCGTTTCGGCCATGGGCAACCAGGGCCACTCCGGCAACGGCGTCCGCGAACTTTGCGAGATGCTGTGGTCGGGCGCCATCGGCGATGTCACGGAAGTCCACATCTGGACCGACCGCCCCATCTGGCCGCAGGGCATCGTGAAGCCGCTGGCGAAGCAGACGGTTCCCGAGACGATGGACTGGGACTGCTGGATCGGCACGGCGCCCATGCGCGACTACAATGCGGGCTATGCCCCCTTCAAGTGGCGCGGGTGGTGGGATTTCGGCTGCGGCGCCATCGGCGACATGGCCTGCCACATCATGGACCCGGCCTTCTGGTCGCTCAAGCTCATCGACGCGACAAGCTATACGGTCGAGGTTATCGAGCAGGATGCCATGACGAAAGAGACGCCGCCGAAACGCTCCAAGATCAAGTACACGTTCCCGGCCCGCGCCGACATGGGCCCGGTCACGCTCTACTGGTACGACGGGAAGATCAAGCCGGAGCGCCCGGCGGGCGTTCCCGAAAGCAACAAGCTTGGCGACGGCGACAACGGCTCGTTGTTCATCGGCACGAAGGGCATGATGACCTCCGGCTGCTATGGCGGCCAATCGCGCCTGCTGCCCGACGATCTGATGAAGGATTTCAAGCGTCCGGATCCCAGCATTTCGCGCATTCCCGAAGAGAATCCGTACAAGAACTGGATCGAATGCTGCAAGACCGGCGAGAAGGCCCAGTCGGACTTCGACTATGCCGGGCCGCTCACGGAGGTTGCCAACATGGGCAACGTGGCGCTGCTCGCGGGCGGCAAGATCGAGTTCGACGTGAAGTCGATGACGATCACGAACAACAAGAAGGCCAATCAATTCCTGACGAAGAAGTACCGCAAGGGTTGGGATTGGATGCCGCTGTAGTCTTCCCCTGAACAGACTCGGGGCCCCGGGCCTTCATCGGCCCGGGGCCTTTTGCGTTTTCGCCCGGCTTTGTGGCACAACAGAGCTTCGCACACAGGCAAAACAACGGGAGAGACTCCATGAAGAAGCCGATGCCCATCACCCGGCGCGCTTTCCTCGCCGCCACGACCACCACGGCCGTGGCCCTGGCCGGTTGCCAGAGCAAGCCCAATACTGCCAAGGTGGTTCCGGGGAAGCTTTCGCCCAATGAGAAGCTGAACATCGCGGGCATCGGCGCGGGGGGCAAAGGCCAGGAAGATATTCTGACCTGTTCCAGCCAGAACAATATCGTGGCCCTGTGCGACGTCGACTGGAGTGCCGCGGCGAAGACGATGAACCAGTTGCCGAACGCCAAGAAGTACAAAGACTATCGCAAGATGCTCGAGGAAATCGGCAAGGAGATCGACGCGGTCACAATCAGCACGCCCGATCACACGCATGCTCCGGCCGCGTATATGGCGATGAAGCTGGGAAAACATGTCTACGTGCAGAAGCCGCTGACGCACACAGTCGCCGAAGCGCGCCTGCTTACGAAAACGGCCCGCGAAATGAAAGTGGCTACGCAGATGGGCAATCAGGGCCACTCGGGACGGGGCGTTCGCGAGGTCTGCGAGATGCTGTGGTCCGGCGTCATCGGCAATGTGCGTGAGGCGCATGCCTGGACGGACCGGCCGCAGGGCCGCTGGGCGCAGGGCGTGCCCGACCCGCTGCCCGAACAACCCGTTCCCGAGAATGTCGATTGGGACCTGTGGATCGGCACGGCGCCCATGCGCGGCTACAACAGCGGTTATCACCCGCACCGCTGGCGGGGGTGGTTCGATTTCGGCTGTGGGGCCCTTGGCGATATGGCCTGCCACATCATGGACCCGGTGTTCTGGGCGTTGAAACTGATGGACGCTCCGCACTATTCGGTTGAACTGGTGGCTTCCGAAGGGCTCAATCAACAGAGCTTCCCCATTTACGAAACCGTCAAGTACTCCTTCCCCGCGCGCGGCAATATGCCCCCCGTGGACGTCTACTGGTACGACAACGGCAACAAGCCCAAGCGTCCGGCGGACATTCCGGAGAATCAGGAAATCGGAGACGTGGCCAACGGCTCGCTCTTTATCGGAGAGAAGGGTTACATCACCGCGGGCGAATACGGCGGCAAGGCGCGGCTCCTTCCCGACGAACGCATGACCGGTTACACAAAGCCCGAGCCCAGCGTCAAGCGCGTCGAGGGCGGACACTACAAGAACTGGATAAACGCCTGCAAGGACGGCGAGGCCGCCTGTTCGAATTTCGACTATGCGGGCCCCTTCGCCGAAATGGTTCTGCTCGGCTGCGTCGCGATACGCACAAATGCCAAGCTCGAGTGGGATGCCACGGCAATGAAGATCGTCAACAACGCCCAGGCGAACGCCTTCATCTCCAAGTCCTACCGCACAGGCTGGGAACTGCCCGTGTAGAGACTGGAATGGAGCGCGACCTCGCCAGAGCAGCTCTGTGCGGCTCCGCGTTGGGGCAGCTTGAACGCAGAGTCGCGGAGGACGCAAAGCTGCGCGGAGGGCGAGCCATGCACGAGAACGAGATTGGCGAGCGGATTATTGGCGCGGCCATCGAAGTGCATCGGATTCTGGGGCCGGGCCTGCTTGAGAGCGTTTAAGAGGAAGCGTTGTGCCATGAACTTCATATGCGCGGCATCCGCTTTGAACGGCAGAAACCGGTGCCCATTGACTGCAAGGGCGTGAAGTTGGCCTCTGACTTACGGTTGGACCTCCTTGTGGAAGGAAAGGTCATCGTTGATGCCAAGGCCAAAGAAGTGCTCACCGAGAGAGATCACGCGAAGACGCTTACGTACCTGCGGCTGACGAATACTCGCCTGGGATTGAATATGAACTTCCATGAAGTTCGACTTGTGGACGGAATCAAGCGGATTGTGAACAAGCTCGAGTGAAGCGCTCCGCGCGGCTCCGCGTTCTCTGCGTTCAATCTTCCCCAACGCGGAGTAACGGAGAACGCAGAGCCGCGCAGAGATTCAATAGGAAAGGCCGAGTAGCCGAAAGGGCAGCCGGTGTTTCACGGCTGCCCCGGAAGCGTGATCTGATTGGATTACACGCCTTTGAAGAATCCGGCGTTGTTGCGGACGCGGAGCCGCAGGGCGTTGAGCCGGATGAACCCGGTGGCGTCGGCCTGATTGTAGGCGCCGGCGTCCTCTTCGAAAGTGCTGATCTTCGGGTCGAAGAGGGTCTTCTCGGCGCGGCGCCCGGCCACGATGCAGTTGCCTTTGTAGAGCCGCAGGCGCGCGGTGCCGGTGACGTTTTCCTGGCTCTTGTTGACGAAGGCCATGAGCGCATCGAGTTCGGGCGAGTACCAGAAGCCGTTGTACATGAGTTGCGCGATTTTCGGGGAGAGTTCGTCGCGCTGTAGCATGACTTCGCGGTCCATCGTGAGCGATTCCACGGCCCGGTGCGCGGCATAGAGGATCGTGCCGCCCGGAGTCTCGTAGACGCCCCGCGATTTCATGCCGACGAAGCGGTTCTCGACGAGGTCGACGCGGCCGACGCCGTTGGCGCCGCCCAGCGCATTCAGCTTTTCCATGAGGACTTCGGGTTCCATTCGCACGCCATCGACGGCGACGGGCGTGCCTTCCTCGAAATCGACTTCGACGTACGTGGGCGTGTCTGGCGCATCCATCGGATCGACCGAGAGCAGGAACATGTCCTTGGGCGGTTCGTTCCACGGGTCCTCGAGGATGCCGCCCTCAAACGAAATGTGCAGGAGATTGCGGTCTGAGGAGTAGGGTTTCGCGGCCGTCACCGGAACGGGGATGCCGTGCTGCTTCGCATATTCGATCATCTTCTCGCGGCCGGTCAGCGTCCAGTTCTGCTCGCGCCACGGCGCGATGATCCGAATCCGGGGCTCGAACGCGAGACAGGTCAATTCGAAGCGGACTTGATCGTTGCCTTTGCCGGTCGCGCCGTGTGCCACGGCGTCGGCGCCGGTTTCGCGGTACACCTCGACTTGGCCCTTGGCAATCAACGGCCGGGCGATGCTCGTGCCGAGGAGATAGGAGCCTTCGTAAATCGCGTTGGCCTTCATCGCGGGGAAAACGAAATCCCGCGCGAATTCCCGCCGCAGGTCCTTGACGATGGCCTCAACGGCGCCGGTCTTCAGGGCCTTCTGGCGCGCGGGTTCGGTCTCTTCGCCCTGGCCGACATCCGCGATATACGCGACGACATCCGCCTTGTACGTTTCCTGGAGCCACTTCAGAATGACCGAAGTGTCGAGACCGCCCGAATACGCGAGCACAATCTTCTTGACGTCCGTTGCCATGGTTCGTTATTCCTTCTTCTTGGATTTCATCGCGGTCTGCGCAACATCACGGGCTTGTCATTGCCCGGGACAATGCATACACAGATTGCACAGAGTACACGGATTTCAACACACAAATCGCTTCCAGTCAAGCCAGGCGCTGAAGTTGAACGTCAGTGGCATGGCCTGAATCTCATTCGTGCAATCCGTGAGTATACTTCTTCTTTCACCCCCGCATCAGGGTCGCCAGGACCGCCTTTTGCGCGTGGAGCCGGTTCTCCGCCTGATCGAAGACGATGGAGTGCGGGGAGTCGATGACCTCGTCGGTGACTTCGCTGCCGCGGTGCGCGGGGAGGCAATGCATGAACAGCGCATCCCGCCTGGCCAGCGCCATCATGGCGGCATTCACCTGATACGGCGAGAAGATCTTTTCCCGGGCGGCGGCCTCTTCTTCCTGGCCCATGCTGGCCCAGACATCCGTGTACACGGCGTCAGCATCCTTCAGGCCGGTCTCGATATCGTGCGTGACTTCAATCGTGCCTCGGGCTTCTGCGCGGGTTTGCGCGAGGATCTGCGGGTCGGGCTCGTAGCCCGGCGGGCACACGAGGCTGAGGTTGAGCGGCAGCCGCGCGGCGAATTCCGCCCACGAATGAAACACGTTGTTTCCGTCGCCCACAAACGCCAGCTTCAGGCTGCTGAAGTCGCCGCCGCGGTGTTCGCGCAGAACCTGCGCGTCGGCCAGGATTTGGCAGGGGTGCAGTTTATCCGTGAGCGCGTTGATGACGGGTACAGAAGCATGCTCCGCCAACTGGAGGACGTGCTCGTGCCGGTACGTGCGCGCCATGATGCCGTCCACCCAGCGTTCGAGGTTCCGGGCGACGTCCGGCACGGACTCGCGCTGGCCCAACTGCGTGTCGATGAGCACCGCGTGGCCGCCCAACTGGAACATGCCAATCTGGAAAGTGAGCCGCGTGCGCAGGCTGGGCTTCTCAAAGATCATGGCCAGCACTTTGCCTTCGAGGAGGTGGTGCTGGATGCCTTCCTTGTGCTGGCGTTTCAGGAGTTCGGCGAAATCGAGCAGGCCCACAATCTCGTCCGGGCTGAAATCCAGCAGCGAGATGAAGTCGCCTACCATCCCAGTTCTCCAAGGCAGGCCGACAATACGGCCATCACCCGGTCGATCTGCTCCGTCGTGATGATGAGCGGGGGAAGGAAGCGCAGCACGTTGGGGCCGGCAGGACCGCAAATGACGCCCGCATCGAGCATCTTCCCGATCAAGGGCGACACGGCCTCCTTGAACTCGACGCCGATCATGAGCCCCTTGCCGCGCACATCAACGATGATGGCGTGATCCGCGGCCAGCGCATTGAGCCGGCCCAGGAAGTAGTCGCCGGTCTTCGCCGCCGCTTCGATGAATCCGGGGGCGGTCAGCGTGTCGATCGTGGCGACCGAGGCCGCCGTGCTCAGCGGATTGCCTCCAAAAGTGCACGCGTGCATGCCCGGCCCGAAACCCGTGGCCGCTTCGTCCGTGCAGCCCATGGCGCCGATGGGCACGCCGTTGGCCAGGCCCTTGGCCAGCGTCATGATGTCCGGGGTTACTCCGTAGCCTTGATGGGCGAAGAGGGCGCCGGTGCGGCCGAGGCCCGTCTGCACTTCATCAAAGATCAGCAGCACATTCTTCTTCGTGCACAATTCCCGCACGGCCCGGAGATAGCCCTCGACCGGCATCCGCACGCCGCCCTCTCCCTGGATGGGCTCGATGAGGACCGCGCCGACCTCCGGCGTGATCGCGTTTTCGAGCGCCGCGATGTCGTTGAACTGAACGTAGGAGAATCCGGGCATCATGGGCTCGAAACCCTGCCGGTACTTCGGTTGGCCCGTGGCGGTAATCGTCGCGAGCGTGCGGCCGTGGAACGACTGCTCGGCGGTGACGATGCCGGGCTTGGGTGTGCCTTTCTGCGCCCAGTAGCGCCGCGCGAGTTTGATGGCGGCTTCATTGGCTTCCGCACCACCATTGCAGAAGAACCATTTCTGCGCGAAGCACTGTTTGGAGAGCCGTTCCGCGAGGTTCACTTGCGGCTCTATGTAGTAGAGATTCGAAACATGGATCAGCTTGCCGGCCTGTTCCCGGATGGCTTCCGTGACGGCGGGATGACAATGCCCGAGGTTGCACACGGCAATCCCGGCGAAGCAGTCGAGGTATTCCTTGCCGTCCGCGTCCCACAGGGTAATGCCTTCGCCGCGGGTGATTGCCAGTTTCCGCGCGCCGTAGGTGTTGATGACGTACTGATCGTTGAGTGCCTGAATCTCTGCCGTGTTCATTCGCCGACTCTCCCATCCAAATGGCCTATATCTTCACCCAAATCTATGCACAGTCCGGGGTTCGCGCGCTCAATCCGCCGCGGCCTTGGCCGGTTTGCTTTCACTCTTGGCGGCAGGCTTCTCCGCCGCCTTGGATTCTGTCTTCTTTTCCGAAGAGACGCTCCCCGACGGGGCGCCCGACTTCTTCTTGTAATCCGTCTCGTAGAAGCCGCTCCCCTTGAATATGATGCCGGCGCCCGTGCCAATGAGCCGTTCGCAGCGGCCGTTGCACTTCTCACACTTGACCCGGATCGTGGCGGAGATCGCGTGGAACACGTCCGTAATGTGGTGGCACTTCACGCATTCATACGAATAGGTAGGCACTGCCGGAATCACCTCCAGTTGCGGGGGAACACCACGGGCGCGCACGTGTTTTTGCCGGTGGTGGCCCAGAAGAAACCAAACAGACGATTGGAAACTCAATAATTTAGCAGTTTTTCGGCCCACATGCAAAGTTCACGCGGGTTCCGTTTGCGCGGGCCGGCCCGGGGTGATCACTCCTTGTCCGTGGGCAGCCAGCGGGCAAGCGTTTCGCCGAGGACAGTAAAGTCGACGGGCTTCGCGATATAGTCGTCCAAGCCCGCTGCGATGCATCGGTTGCGGTCTTCATTCATGGCGTGCGCGGTCATCGCAATGATCGGAATGGCGTGGTTCCGAACCGGGCCGAACGGGTCGCGAATGTGCCGCGTAGCCTCGAAACCATCCATTTCCGGCATCTGGATATCCATCAGGACCAAATCGAAATCGTCCTTTTCCAGGGCGGCTATGGCCTGCATTCCGTTGGAGACCGTCGATGCCTGGTATCCCAATCGGTTCAGGACCACCTGCGCCAGTCGCTGATTTACCGGATTATCTTCGGCCACCAGGATGCGGAACGCTTTCCGCTCCGCTTCGGCGAGGGAGTGACGCGTGACCAGCGGCTGGCGGGCTTCGGATTGCCGGTGTTGCCCCAGCACGGTGACGAGGCAGGCCTGCAACTGCTCCTGCCGGACCGGTTTGGTGAGATAGGCGGCAAATCCCGCTGCTTCGAATTGGGCGGCATCGCCCCGCTGTGCGGACGAAGTCATCATGACCAGGACCGTGTCGTGCAGTTGCGGATCGTTCTTGATGGATTGGCCGAGACTCAGCCCGTCCATTTCCGGCATGCACATGTCCAGAATGGCGATTTCGTAGGGCATGCCGCGCCGGGCGGCATCATGAAGCAGCTCGAGCGCCTTGGCGGCGGACTCGGCCGAGTCCTGGTCGCCGCCCCAGGAGGTGAGCAAGGTACGCAACAGGAGGAGATTCGTGGCATTGTCGTCGACACAGAGGATCCGCACGCCCGCCAGTTCGGCCGGGCGGGCCGCCGCCGGCGGCATGATGCCTTCCGTGGTGAAACGAGCGGTGAACCAGAAGGTGGAGCCCTTGCCCTCCTCGCTCTCCACGCCCACCGTGCCGCCCATCAGTTCGACCAGCCGGCGCACGATGGAGAGGCCGAGACCCGTGCCGCCGTGCCGCCGCCGCAGCGAGGAATCGACCTGGCTGAACGCTTCGAAAAGAAGATGCAACTTGTCCGCGGGAACGCCGATGCCGGAATCGGAAACGCTGAAGCGCAGCAAGACGCCGTTCTTGCCTTCTTCGGCGACGCTTACGCCGATGGCGATCTCGCCCTGCTCCGTGAACTTCAGCGCGTTCCCGATGAGGTTTGTCAGGATCTGACGCAGCCTGCCCGGATCGCCGCGGACGAGCGAGGGCACGTTCGGCGCAACCATGCAGACCAGTTCCAGGCCCTTTTCCTGTGTGCGCGCGGCGAACAGCTCGCAGAGATCCTCGATGGTCAGGCGCAGGTCGAAATCCAGCGAAATCAGATCCAGTTTGCCCGCTTCGATCTTCGATACGTCCAGGATATCGTTGATTACCACGAGAAGCGCATCCGCGCACTTCTTGATGGTCTCCGCAAATTCGCATTGTTCCTTGTTGAGGCTGGTCCCCAGGAGCAACTCCGTCATGCCGAGAACGCCGTTCATCGGCGTGCGGATTTCGTGACTCATGTTGGCCAGGAATTCGCTCTTGGCCATATTGGCGGCCCGCGCCTCGTCCGCGAGCCGGTTCGCCTGGGCGATGGCCTGCTCGAGGTCCCGGTTTGCGGATTCGGCCTCTTCTTTTGCCTGCAGGAGAGCTGCCTCGGCACGTTTGCGTTCCGTGATGTCCTTGTCCACGCCGCGATAGCCCAGAATCACGCCGTGGGAATCACGGATGGGCACGCCGCTTGTCAGCAGGACCACGCTATGGCCGTTCCTGTGCCGATTGAGATTCTCAACGTCAACCAGCGGCTCGCCTTGTGACATGATGGGGGTGCTCAACGCGGCGATCCGCCTCCGTTCCTGTGGATCCATGAAATCGAACGGCGTCTTCCCGATCATTTCTTCGGGCGTGTAGCCCAGCACGTCCAGCACGCGCTCGGAGCAGTAGGTATAGCGCATATCGGTGTCCACCTCCCACAGCCAATCGGCAGTGCTCAGCGCGATATCGCGAAAACGGCTCTCCGAGGCCGCCAACTGCAGGGTGGTTTCCCGGTCTCGTTCATGCATGACGGCGAAAATGAGCACGAGCAGGGCCAGCACGATGAGCGTGAGAATTGCGCCCAGGCGGAAGGCACTTTCCCATCGGGCGTGTCCGAGAATGACAAAAGTGAGGCCCTCGACGGAGGTGGGACGAATCACAAGGTTGGCCGGTTCTCCCTGCCATTCCACGCTCTTGCCGCTTGCGTAGTGTTCGCTCAGAAGCCCGTGGCTCATCAGTTTGGGATAACGCCGGGATTCCACGAGCTGTTTCGCCGCTTCCGGGGCAAGGGGCCACATGGTCGACAGCACGTGGCGCGTATCCGTTGCGGCGACGATGACGCCGTTCTCGTCCAGGAGAAAGGCCTCGTCGCCCGTGAACGCCGCGAAGATCTCCCGGGCGAGGTCGACTTTGATCACGGCAACGCCGGTGATCCGGCCGGCGGCGCCAGACACGGGACAGCTTGCATAGAATCCGGGCTTCCCCGAGGTCAGTCCCATGGCAACATAGTGGGCAGCCTGTCCTTCCATCGCCTGCCGATAATAGGGCCGCAACGCATAGGAGCGGCCGACGAAACTGTCGTGCTCCTTTCGGTTGGAGGAGGCGACGGTTACGCCATTGGTATCGAGGAGATAACAGATGGAACCGGGGATTACCCTGCTGTAGCGATCCAGGGTGGCATTGGCCACGTTCAGGTTGGATTCCAAATCCTCCAACCCGGAGAAAGCGGGCGAGCCGGACAGGGTAGCTACCAGCTGAATACAGGTTTGGATACGGGCTTCGAAGGCGGTCTGGGACAGGTCCAACTGCCGTTCGCAGTTTTCGACATCCCGCGTATCGCCCACCGAGCCCATCAGGTACGTGTACGCCGGCCCGCCGATTACGAGCGCTATCGCCAAGGCGGTCAGCCATGCGCCATGGGGAAGCTCATTCCGGTTCCGGAGCGGAAACTCGTGGTAGTGGCGCCAGATTGCCCCCGCCGACCACGCGATGAAGGCGGTTTCCATCAGCCACAGGGCCATGCCTGAAATCACCAGCCAATCCGCGCCCAGGTGCTTGCCCCCGTTCGCGATCGCAATCGGCAGGAGGAACGGCATGAACAGACCGTGGGCCCCGATACAGGCGGCCGCCTGACGCAACGGCGCGCTCTCCGGGACAAAACTGCGGCGGTATTCCCAGATGACCTTTGCCACCCACAAGGCGCCCAGCGGCATCATCACGCAGTGCAGTGCGACGTGCACGCCGG
>CAILVY010000079.1 GCA_903837785.1 Candidatus Hydrogenedentota bacterium | reverse complement strand
GTGGCGAAATTGGCAGACGCACCGGACTCAAAATCCGGCGGAGTTCACCCTCCGTGGGGGTTCGACCCCCCCCTCCGGCACCATTTACGCCCGTAACCGGGCGGGAGAAGGGAGTCCGCGGGTCTGCGCCATCCCCCTGCGGGGCCGGGTGTGCGGCAGGGCGGGCCTGCTGACTAAGCAGTTGACTGGGAAGCCATTAGCCACGGGTGTCCGGCTAACTTTCAGGCCGGCGGGGGTTCTTCTCCCAGTGCGGCACCCGCGGCGGAGATTCAGGAATAGAGATTGGGAACTGGGCGGCCGGCGTTTAATGTTTGGCAGGGACCCAAAATTTCCTGTTGCATAATTTTCGGGTTTTCATTATCATAGCATTTGTCAGTGTCGATTCGGGGAACGAAAACGGCTGCACAATGGAGTGAGAAATGACAATGATCTTGTCCATCGCTGACATTCCCAGCGCATGTCCGAAGGGGTGACGTGTGTCTCGACACGGCGGTGACAC
Source organism: Candidatus Hydrogenedentota bacterium (assembly GCA_903837785.1). Lineage (GTDB taxonomy): Bacteria > Hydrogenedentota > Hydrogenedentia > Hydrogenedentales > CAILVY01 > CAILVY01. Next base: position 44,339 of record CAILVY010000079.1, on the reverse strand, counting down.
AAGAGAACTGGGCAGTGTAACGTTTCTGCGGTTTTCGCAGAAGTGTTGTGATTCATAGGTTGTAGGGAAGCGAGTAGAGGCAGTGCCGAGGCATTTCTGAACAACAGGGAAGGGGATGCCGAGGCCGGTACGGTTGCTGGGGTGATAACGAACCCGAGGAGTGCAATCATGAAAATGCGAGTGTTGACAATCCTTCTTATGGGAGTGCTGGTGGCTTCAAGCGCATCAGCGATCGTGTACGTTAACAAAGCAAATGGGGGCGTTGCGGACGGCACGTCGTGGGCGACGGCCTTTCCCACCATCCAGGTGGCCATTGACGCGGCGGCAGGGGCCGGCGGCGATGACGTTTGGGTGGCTGGAAGCCGTGGCGGCAGCGACGGCGTTTATAACGAACAACGCACGGAGAATTGGGGTACGGTATCCGTTCCTGGTTCTCTTGTGTTGAAAGACAACGTGCACGTCTACGGCGGCTTTGATGCCACGGAGACAACGTTGTCCCAACGCGGCGTGCGCCTGAGCATCACGACGATTGACGGTTCGGTAGCCCGCGCGGGCTTGCCGGCCTACCACGTGGTGGTGTGCGGCAATGATGCAACCGCCGTCGTAAACGCTCGTCTGGACGGCTTCACGGTCAGCGGCGGACGCGCGACCGGCGTTTTGGGCGACTACCACACGTTCTACGGCGCGGGCATGTTCATCTGGCTGTCCAACCCGACCGTGGCCAACTGCACGTTCACCAATAACATCGCGACGACCAGCGGTGGCGGTATTGCGATTGAAAGCCGCGCCCTGATTGCCGAGCCCATCATCGAGAACTGCGTCATCGCAGCCAACGTCGCGAGTCGCGCGGCGGACGGCCTTGGCACGACGTGGTCGGGCGGCGGCGGTATCTATATCAACCGCGGCACAGGCGCCACGGCTCCCGCTCCCAGTCTTTTCAATTGCACCGTGGCGAACAACACTATCGGCAGCCCGGGTGTTGGCATCTACGGCGCCAACAGCGGCGGCATCTACGATTGGGAGAGTTCGCCGAACCTCAACAGCTGCATTGTCTATGCCAACAACGTTGGCGGCATTCAGGATCAGCGCCTTGCGTACCCGCTGCCGACGGCGGCCGTGGTGAGTTACTCGGATATCCAGGGCGGTTTCGCGGGCGTTGGAAACATCAACCTCGCCCCGCAGTTTGCGAGCGCCGAACTGGATCTGCTCAACACTTCGCCCTGCCGCGACACCGGCGACCCGACCAATCCCGCAGGGTTCACCCGCGACCTGCCCGGCTCGACGCGACCGATCGTGCAGCTGGACATGGGCGCATACGAATATGTGCCTCTGGCACCAAATGCCCTGTGCCTCAACCCGACTGTGACGCTTGATGGAAGCGGTCAGGTCACCGTAACCACGGCGGACATTTTTGATCCGGCCACCACCGCCGACGGCGGCATCTATCGCGTGAGCGCCAACCCGGGCATGCCGGCGACGTTCACCTGCGCGGACCGCGGGCCCCACACCTTCCAGATGATCGTGACCGACTACATCGGGAAGACGGGCACCTGCAACGCCGTCGTGACCGTGGTTGACACGACCGCCCCGACGGCGGCCTGCGTGGACTACTCGGTGGATCTCTCCGCGGCGGGCGCCTATACGCTGGCTCCGGCGGATCTTGCGGCGATTACGGTCGGAAGCACCGACAACTGCGCCATCACGAGCATCGCGGCCGTGCCGAACGCGTTCGATTGCTCGAATGTCGGCCCGAACGCGGTCACCGTCACCTTGTCGGATGCTGCGGGCAATTCGACGCAGTGCAACATTACGGTAACCGTGAATGATGTCACGCCGCCGACGGCGCTCTGCCAGGATTACACACTGACCTTCACCGGCAGTGGCGGCACCATCACCGCGGCGAACGTTGACGCGGGTTCCAACGATGCCTGCGGGATCAAGTCCCTTGCCGTGGCGCCCGACACCTTCGGTTGCGCCGAACTCGGCGCCAACACGGTGACGTTGACCGTGACGGACAACAACGACCTGGTAAGCACCTGCACCGCCACAGTGACAGTGGTCGAGGCGGAAGCCCCGGTCGTCGTGTGCAACGACATCACGGTTACGCTGGCGGGTTCGGCCTACACCCTGACGCAGACCGACATCGACGCCATCGCGCTGGGCAGCTCGGACAATTGCGGCAACGTGACCGCGGTTGTGGTCCCCGACAGCTTCACGTGCGACAATCTGGGCGACAACACGGTGACGCTGACGGTAACGGACTCCGACGGCAACAGCAACAGCTGCAATGCCACCGTCACCGTGACGCGCGCCTTGGGCATCACTGATGCAGCGCCCACGCCGCAAGTCAAGTACGTTGGCGAAGGCGCGGTGATGTCCGTAGAAGCCTGCGGCGGCACGGCCATCGCGAATTACGCCTTTGCGTGGTTCTTCGATGCGGACGGCGCCCTTGGGCCCGCCGCGCCGCAAGCCTTGGCGGACGGTGCTCCGCACCCCGCCGATCCGGCCACGACCGTGGCTATTGCGAATGTTGCCCGCGTGTCGACACTGACCTTGGGCAACCTGCAGCAGGCCACCGAAGGCCAGTACTACTGCGAGCTCAATGACGGTGCGACGACCGTAACCTCCGGGGCGGCGCAAGTCACGGTGTACGACAACCTGGCGATTGCGACGTCGCCGGCCGACCTCACGCGGAACGAAATCGAAACAGCGTCGTTCAACGTGGTGCTTGCCGCGGACAGCGGGATTCCGCCGTACAGCTACGACTGGCAGTGGGACAATGGGACGACCTGGGTGAGCTTGGCGGATGGTCCCCATCCGTCCGGTTCGGACTCGGTCATCTCCGGCGCCGGCACGGACACCCTCAGTATCGCCCTGGGCGACACCGGGATTCAGGACGCCGGGCAGTACCGCGTGGTGGTTACGGACAGCGGCGCGCCGCAGACGGTGACGTCGGACGAAGCGACCCTGACCGTGACGAACTTCATGGCAGCCTACCTGACGCCGGCCAACGTGCGCGCCTATGACGACGAAGCCGTGGCGCTCACGGTTAACGTTGGCAACGGCATCCCGCCGTATACCTTCCAGTGGTTCAAGGACGGCGTGCTGGTGGCCACGACTCCGAATACGAACGCGACGACGGATGTCCTTGACCTCGGCATCGCGGACGCGGGCGACATCGGCACCTATAAGGTGACGGTGGACGACAGCGTTGTGATCAACCCGCCGGTCGATTCCAACAGCTGCCCGGTGGATGTGAAGCCGCGCCCGACGATCAGCGTCCAGCCGGTGGATGAATTCGTGTACGCCGGACAGGCGATGAACTTCAATGTCACGGTGGTGGACGGCTTCCAGCCGTACACGTACGTGTGGCGTGCCATGGGCGCGCCCATCCCGGGTTATCCCAGCGTGCCCGTGCTCACGGCTCCGGTTCCGCTGGCCTACAATGGCGCCATCGTGGACGTCATCATCGTTGACCAGGGTTCGACCCTGAGCGGCGCGGTGACCTTGGATTCGAACGATGTCGTGTTGCATGTCGGCACGGCGATCACCTTCCCGATTCAGCCGGAAGACCACCGCGCTTACAGCGATGAGCCTTCCTTCGACCTGAGCGCCACGTTCGCGGGCGGTCTCTTCGTGGCCAGCTATGAGTGGTCGCGGGTGCCTGCCGGTGGCGGAGCGGCGACCTCGTTCGGCGTGAACACGGGCTCCATCCCGAACACCGTGACGTTGGCTGTCAATCCGGCCGGCGAAGACGGCAGTTACGACTACAAGGTGAGCATTGGCGACGCCGTTGGCGCGACGGACAGCGACCCTGCCCGCGTGGACTTTGCCAACCATGTCCACTTCACGCAGGGTCTTGCGGATGCGGAAATCGTCACACACCAGAACTTCTCGTTCGAGGTTGTGGTGGAAGGCGGATTGCCGCCGGTCAGCTACCAGTGGTTCAAGGATGACGGTGCCAAGGCGTGGCAGCCCATTACCGGCGCCAACGCTTCAAGCCTGGACTTCCCGGATCCGCAGGAAAGCGACTCCGGCCGTTATCGTGTGGAAGTCACCGAAGGCAACAGCAGTCTGAGCAATGCCGAGATGATCTCCTCCGAAGCCACCCTGACAGTGAAGAAGGGCATCCCGGTAGCTGGCGGGCTGGGCCTTGCGGCCCTCGCCGCGGCCACCGCGCTCCTGGGTGCGGCCCGGATTCGCCGCCGCCGCTAGGCGCAGTAACCTAAGTTAGATAGTCGCCGCCGGTTCTCGAAAGGGAACCGGCGGCGATGCTTTTGGAGACGAAGAGGAACTGGTTTGGAGCGGTTGGGATTTCTCCGTGTGGCAGGGTACGCACGGGGCATCAGGCGGGCGGCATTATCCGGAGAAGGAAGGCAGCGTGATGAGGAATTGGGGCAAAGCGCGGCTACGCGCCCTTGGAGCGCTTCTCCGCCTGCAAGCGATTGCTCAAGATGTTGACGGCGGCACCCAGAATGCGTTTGAGGCGTTCATCCTTGGGATTGGAGGTTAGACGGCGCACGAGAAGGGCATGCGTCGAGATGACTAATCGCGCCTCTTCCTCGGTCATGTTATGGAGCTGATGCGCGCAGATCTTGTCGATGGCGCCACGAAGCAAGACCTGTCGGCGGCGTTCGGGAGCGCCGGTATCCTCGCTTGCGGAGGGCGGTGGAGCTGCTTGTAGTTGATTGGCAAGTTCTATGCGGCTGAGAACGCCAGCCGTGTCCTGTTCAATCAGCGTCACGTTTTCGTTGGCAAGCTGTCCGTGCAGCAGAGCGACTTCTTCGAGCGTCAACGCGCTCATCTCTTCGACGGACATGCTGAGAATGCGGCGCGCGGCATCCAGGGTGGTCGCCGAGGGGGCTTCGAGCGGCATGGATTCCGATTGGGGGGGGGCAGAGTCCGTTCTATCAGCGGATTCCTGTTCATCCTGAAGCGTGCGTTGGATGCGGCCGATTTCCAGCTGGCAACGCCCGACGTGCGCCTTGGCTTCATCCAGACAGCGCTCGAGATTGTCCAAGACCCGGTTCCACCGGTGCGAATTGTCAGGCTCCTCACAGCGACGCCGGTCGGCCTTCTTGAGCAAGTCTTGAATTGCAGCGACGTTCTGCTCGTGCTGCAAGAGGTTTCGCTTTGTGTTCTCGAGTTTGTCTTCGAGCGCTGTACGATGCATATCGCCTCATTCCCGCGGGGGATTATAGCATAGCCCACCCACAGACATGCGAGGGGACTGCATTGGCCTCGTTGAATCGGAAGGCGCGGACCGGAAGACTCTCCAGAAACGAGGCAGCGTGACGGGGGAGATGCGCTGAATCGGCAGAGGATGCGTGTTCCGGCGGCACGCTCCTGCGCGCTATAATGCAGATCGCTGTACGAAAGGACACGGAAGCATCATGGCCGAATTCGACCCTTGGGCCGACTACTATGACATCATTCACCGGGGGCTTCCCGGAGAAGCGGAATACTATGTTGAGGAGTCGTTGAGGCAGGGCGGGGAGACCCTGGAACTCGGTTGTGGCACGGGCCGGGTCTGTATTCCCATGGCCATGTCAGGCGTCCGGGTGACCGGCCTGGATATCTCGGCCGGAATGCTCGCCGTATGCCGGCGGAAAGTCCGTCTGCTGAAACGCCTGAAAGGTTCTTTGACGCTGATCCAGGGGGACATGTCTCGCTTTGATTTGGGGCGGCGCTTTCAGTTCATCGCCATGCCCTATCGCGCCTTCATGCATCTGCTCACGCCCGAGACACAATCGGACTGTCTGGCGTGCGTTCGCCGTCATCTGAACCCGCGGGGCCGATTCGTGCTGAACTTGTGGGCCGCGCGGCCGAGCGCGATTGTGACCGCGCGGGCCGCCAATGTGAATGAGCGCCTGCGGCGCGCCGGGCGCTATGCCGCGCCGTGGGGCGAGAGCACGCTGCTGCATTCGCACGCCGCACGCTACGACGAATTCAGACAGCTCATTCTTGAACGCCACGTCATCCGCGAGGTCGATTCAGCGGGGAAGACCCTGCGGCGGGATGAACTCTCCCTGACCCGCGCCTGGCTGACGCCTCGGGAAATGGCGCATCTGGTGCTGCGGTCCGGATTTGAGATCGAGGGGCTCTGGGGGGATTTCGAGGGGACGCCCTTGGACGCCGACAGCAATGAGATGATCTGGGTGCTGCGGCCGCGCTAGGTCGGCAAGGTTGCTCGAGCGCAGGAAACCGTGTGCTTCGCCGCGAATGGCGCTATTCAGCTTTTTGGGCAAGATCCGGAATTCTTGTTTGCGCATGTCGGAGTGAAGCTTCGTTGTCAGACGGAGGGCACGGAACGGACTGATGCCGAGCCCGGGCGCTTGGGACTGCGCGGGGACGCTTTCGGGGCGCGGGGTCTTTCAGGGCCGAATCTGGAACTGGGCGTGCCGAGGCGGACCGGTTTCCCAAGCGGCGCTCACGTGTGCCACGGAAGCGCCCTGGGGTCCGTGTGCGCACCACTGGAGCATGTCTTTCAGAAGGTCATCGGGGCCTTCGAACTCGGCCTCCACGCGTCCGTCAGGCAGGTTACGGACCCATCCGTTAAGTGCGAGGGTGCGGGCCTGTGCAGCGGTGGCATACCGGAACCCCACCCCCTGGACCCAACCTTCGATGAAGACATGCAGGCGGTGTGATTCCATGTTGGCTCAAGTACAAATCAACTGCGGCTTTCCACGAGCCGGCGTTGAAAATCGGGCATGGCGAGCGAAACGGCGGCCTCACAGGCGTCCAGAGCCATGCCGTCATCCGCGTTTTCGATACTGGATTGGATGAGCGTGAGCAAACGTCGGTCGTTGATTTCCGTGACCAGTTCGCAGACGAGTTGCTTCAGTTTCGCGTTGTCCGTACGCAGCAATTCCTGGAAGACCGCGAGCGCGGTGGGTTCTCCGCCAAGATAGAGCGAGGCGGCATTGCGCGCGCGAAACAGGAGATTCTCCGGGGTCGGGTTTTCGCGCCGGGCCATGCGGTTCCGGAGGAACGCGGTGGCCTCCCAGTTCTTCTCCCGGGCGAGGATGAGGGCGGCCTCGGGTTGCAGGGTGGGCACTGTGGCCATGATATCCTGGAGGATTTTGCTGCCCATAGGGTCGCCCATCTGATGGAGCAGCGTGCCGATGCGGAACAGAATCTGCGACTCCGGATTCTGTTTGAGCTGGAGCTTCATCTGCTCGATGATGTCGTCGCCGCCCAGCCGGGCCAGGGAGAAGATGGCCGCCTTGTAGCGGCGTTCGTCGCTTTCGCTCAGCATTTCGATCAACTTGGGAATGATTTCGCGATCGCCCAGCCGCGCCAGGGAGCGGGCCGCCGGAGCGGACAATTCGGCGGAGCGATCCTCGATCTGGAGTTTGAGCATCGGAATGGAATCGCGGTACCCCACGTAACCGGAGAGGACGGCGGCTTTCGTGCGAACGATGCGATTGCCGCTCTCCAAGCCTTCGCGCAGAAGCGTGTCGGCGGGTTTTTCGCCCACGAGGTACATCGCCAGGGCCACTTCCAGGCGCATCTGGATGTCGTTGGAGGCGACCAGGTCATTCAGGTACTTCTGTGCATCCGCATCCTTGTGGAGGCACAGCAGGACCGCTGCGCGGAGCTTGCGCTCCTGATTCTCATTGGAGCGGCCGAAAATCTCCCGGATGCGTTCCCAGTCCCGGTCCACAATCTTCTGATCCTCGGGGCGAAGTGCGGTGCTCTTGGGAAGCTGCAACGGACTCTTCTCCACTTTCCCGCCCTGCACCCGCACCTCCTGAACGTCTTCATAGAAGTACGTGAACTGCTCGCCCTTCTCGGTGAGCACGGTGAATTCCTTGCTGCGCACCTCTTGCACGCGGAGGTTGGCGTCTTTCGCGCCCTTGGCTTTGAGGACCACCGTGACCAGGGTCGGCGAACCGGCCAGCTGCTTCAGCGAGGCGCCCGGCGCCCCGGTCACGGGCGGCTCTTGCGCGCATGCCGCAGCGGACATCAGAACGGTTAGTGCAAGTGCAAGCATCAGTCGCATGGCGGTTTCCCCACGTTATCAGTGCAGTTCCAGTTTGTCTTCTTTCATCACGCGTTCCAGATAGCGCTTCGCCCCGTCGATAGAGGGCACGAACGGGTTGATCACCAGCGCCTGGAGCGCGTACTCGTAGGAGCGGTGGCGGACGGCCTCCACAGTCAGGCGATCACTCTCCTTGGCAGCCACGAAAATCCCCCGGAGAAAGCGCGGCAGGCTGCCCGCTTTTCGCGGCCGCACGCCGCGGCGGCTGACACCGGCCGGGAGTTCCACGCTGGCGTCTTCCGGCAGATCCCGGATATTGCCGTCGTTGCGGACGCACAAGATCAGTTCGCGTTCGTGGTCGTTCTCGAGCGCCTGAATCAGGGGCAGAATAATGTCATCGTACCAGACCGCGTTGCGCTGCCGGGTGAGTTCCGGGATTTCGTTGAGGTGTTCATTCTCATACAGCGCGAGAATCTGCTTCTCCGCTTCATAGAGCGCTTCGGAACGAAAACGCGGACAGGCCTGCTGTTTGCGCAGGAGATCCGCGCGATGGAAGTACAGGCCCGTGGCGGCGGTCGGAATCATCCGGAACAATTCGATCAAGGCGTAGTCAAAATCGTCTTCGCCGCGGTTCTCGAGCAATTCCAGCAGTTGGCTCATGCGGCTTCGGTTGTCGATCTTGATATCCTGAAACCAGCCAAAATGATACAGGCCGATGTAATCCGCGCGCAGGTTCTCCGGTTCGTGCTGGAGCACCGCCGCGATGCGCTTGATTGTGGTGCTCGGCAGATCGCACACCCCGATCGTCTGCAGATTGCTGTACTTGAGCAAGCCTTCGACAATTACGCCCATCGGATTCGTAAGGTTGATCAGGATGGCCCGCGGATTCACCTCTTCGATCTGCTGCGCAAAGTCGAAGACCACGGGGAGGGTCCGCATGGCGTTGGCGAAGCCGCCCGGCCCCAGCGTTTCATCTCCCAGCATGTCATACTGGCGCGGCAGCATTTCGTCCCGCATCCGCGCCTGCATCCCGCCCACGCGGATGTGGTTGATGATGTACTTCGCGCCGGTGACCGCCTGCGCCAAATCGCTGCACGGCGTCACCTTGCACGGAAACCCGCTCTTGTCGATCAGGCGCTGGCAGAAGCGCGCCACGATGTCGAGTTTCCGGCCGGGTTGCGCGAAGAGCACGATCTCCTTGACGTTGATATTGCGGGAGACGGCCGTAAGGACAAACTCAGGGATGTAGACGCTGCTGCCACCGAGGATCGTAATGCGCTCGATCATGCCGGTGCACTCTCCTACTGCTGGCGGCGGCCTTGACCGCCGTGCGGGGATCGCTCCCCAGTGTACATGCCTCACGCGCCTGCAACGCAGCCGGTGTTATGAGGCTACCGATTGTGCATGATGAAAGTCAACTCATGCGCCACGGCACACCGCAGGGATTCCCGGCGCCTCGCTTCACACGATGATATCGTCGGGTTCCACGAGGGGGAGCCCCTGGGCGCAGAGCGCGCAGTGGTCCGGCGCCCAGCTCTGCATGTCCAGGCGGGCCAGGGCCTCGAATCGGCAGTCAAAGGAGGCTTCGCCGGCGCTTCGGTCAATGAGCACGGCCACGCCGGCCACCTCGGCGCCCCGCTCGCGCAGGTGTTCGATGGATTTCTTGACCGAACCGCCTGTCGTGATGATGTCCTCGACGACGAGGACCCGCATGCCGGGGCGGAGCGAGAAGCCCCGTTTCATCGCCATGCCGCCGTGCTCATCCTTCTCCGTGAAGGCGGCGCGGCACGCGAGATGCCGGGCCGTCTCATAGGCGAGAATGATTCCGCCCGTTGCCGGGCCGACTACGAGCTGGATGTCTTCCGCCCTGAACCGGTCCGCCATGCCGGCGCACAGCGCGGAAGTGTGCTCCGGAAACTGAAGGACGCGCGCGGCCTGGAGGAACTGCCGTCCGTGACGGCCGCTCGTATAGCGGAAATGGCCTTCCAGCAGCGCCCCGGCATCGCGAAAGGTTTGAATGACGGCGTCAGGATTCATGCATTCAGCTCCTCGAGCACCAGCCGGACCGCTTCGGCGGGCTGGGCATGTTTGAGAATGGGGCGGACCACCACGATCATGCTTGCGCCGGCGGCGGCCGCTTCGCGCGGCGTCATGACGCGCGCCTGATCGTCCTTTCCCGCCCACTCGGGACGGATGCCCGGCGTCACGATGATCGGGCCGGGCCCGACGGCCTCCCGTACGAGCCGGATTTCCTGCGGCGAACACACGATGCCGTGCGCGCCCGATTCGACCGCGAGCTTCGCGAGGCGGGGGACCGCCTGGGCAGCCGTTTCCGGCAATCCAATCTCGTTGCGAACCATGTCGTCACTCAGGCTCGTGAGAATCGTGACGGCCAGAATGCGGGCCGGCGTTCCCTCGACGGCCTCACGCGCTGCGGCAATCATCTTTCGGCCGCCCGATGCGTGCAGGGTGAACAGGCCTGCGCCGAGGGCGGCCGCCGCCTTGGCCCCATGCGCCACCGTGTTCGGGATGTCATGGAACTTCAGGTCGAGGAAGACGTTCTTCCCCAGTCCAAGCACCGCTTCGACAATGGCGGGCCCGCACCGCGTGAAGAGTTGCGAGCCGATCTTGAACCAGCGGCAGTCGCCACAGGCCGTGACCGCTCGGATGGCTTCGTCACGGGTGTCCAGGTCCAGTCCCACGATTAACTCGGTGCTCATGCACATTCTCCCTCAGCCTTTTCGGATGGGCGCAACGCGGCGGAACCCGCCGCAAGGCTATGCTTCCATCGCTCCAATGAGTTGCCGGATATCCTCGACCTGATGCCGCTGGCAGTAGGCCTCGAGCCCTTGTATGACGCGCAGGGCGGCATCCGGCTGCCGGAACGAATAGCTTCCGACCGCCACCGCGGTGGCGCCCGCGAGGATGAACTGCATCGCATCCGCCGCGCTGCAGATCCCGCCCATGCCGATGATCGGAATCCGCAGATGCTTCGCCGCGTCCCAAACCATCTTCAGGGCGACGGGGCGAATCGCCGGCCCGCTCAATCCGCCCACGATATTGCGCAGGATGGGGCGCCGCGTTTCCGGGTTGATGCCCATGCCGAGCAGCGTGTTGATCAGCGCGACGCCATCGGCGCCCGCTTCCTGCGCAGCCAGCGCAGGCTCGACAATGTCGATGATATTCGGCGTCAGCTTCACGAAGACCGGCAGTTTCGTGGCCGCCTTGATCGCGCGCGTGTACTCGGCCACGCGTTCGGGCGCCTGGGCGACGAGGGCGCCGCCGCGCACGGTGCGGGCATCGTGCACGTTTGGGCAGGAGAGATTCGCCTCGATGGCGTCCGCGCCGTTTTCCGCCTCCAGCCGGCGCGCCAGTTCCGCGTATTCCTCGGGGGCGTGGCCGTAGATGTTCCCGATGATCGTGCATCCCTTTTCCCGGAGGTAGGGGAGTTTGTCTCGCAGGTAGGCGTCGATGCCCACGTTCTGCAGGCCAATCGCGTTCAGCATGCCCGCGGGGGTCTCGACGAGGCGCGGCGGGCGATTGCCGGCGCGCGGTTGAATCGACAGGCTCTTCACAGTGACCGCCCCGAGTTGGGCGATGTCGAAATACTGATCGTACTCCTGGCCATAGGCGAAGGTGCCGGAAGCCACCGTGACGGGGTTCTTCATTATCAGCCCGCCGACATTGACCTGAAGATTGACTCCCATGTCAGTAGCTCTCCCATTGGATCAACTGCGTATCGAAGACGGGCCCGTCTTTACAGACGCGAACCATGCGCTCGGTCTCAACCTCGACGTTGGCTTCGACCACGCACCCCAGGCACACGCCGTCGCCACAGGCCATCTCAGCTTCGAGCGAGGCGTAGCAGACGGCGCCTGCCGCGGCGCACACCGCGTGCGTCGCCTTCATCATCGGCATCGGGCCGCAGGCATACACGACCGTCCCCGCGGCGGGGGAGAGGCGCTTGAGCACCTCGGAGGCAAAGGCCTTCTCGCCGGCGGAGCCGTCGTCCGTCGCGAAATGCACCTTGCATCCCATTTGCCGGAAATCCTTCTCGCAGAGGAGAAAGCGTTCGGTGCGCGCCGCGATGATCACCTCGGGCGCCTTCCCGAGCTCCCGCTTAAGCGCATCGGCCAGCGCGGGGAACGGGGCGATCCCAATGCCGCCCGCGGTGATGATGTAGCGGTCAAAACCGGATTCCCGCGGGAAAGGCTTGCCCAGCGGGCCCTGGACATTAAGCATCTGGCCTTGCGACATGCCCGAAAGCATGCGCGTGCCTTCCCCCACCACTTTGTAGAGGAACGACACGCCGTCTGCGAATATCCGTTCGATGGACATCGGCCGCCGGAGGAACGGGTAATGGCCTTCGCGCACCTGCAGCATGCAGAACTGGCCCGGCTGCGCCTCTTTCGCAAGCTGCGGCGCGTGCACGACGAGCCGGTAGTGCTCGGGCGCCACCTCTTGATGCGTGGTGATGCGGCAGTCCGCGATGTAGGGCATGATTACCTCCGATCATCCAGCGCAAGCTGGTTGCGCAGCAGGTTGAGGCTGACCCGGATGCGTTCCGCCAGCACCTCCCCGACGCCATCCACCGCAACCAGTTCGTCTTTCGGCGCGCGGATGATCTGCTGCAGGGAACCGAACTGCTCCACGAGATTCGTGACAATGGCCGCGGGGATGCGCCGCGTGGCGGTCAGCACGCGGTAGCCGCGTGGCGTCAGATAGTTGTCGATGGACCGCGGATTGGGGCCGTAGCCCAGGGCCTGGCTGATGCTTCCGAGCTGGAGCAGTTCGGGCTGCGGGATCTCCGCGATGCGCTCCAGGGCATCCTCGTACTTCACGCCGCCCTTCTCGCGGTAGTAATCCTTGGCGACGAGCAGCGCCTCCTTCACCGGCATCATCAGTTCCTTGAGCTGCAATTCGATCAGGCGCCCCTCCGTGCCCAGCTCCATGATATACGGCTCGATTTCATTGGCGATGCGCACAACCATCTCGGTGCGTTGCACGGCGCGGCATACGTCGAAAATCGTAACCATGTCCTGAAATTCGCGCGTGGTCAGATCCTGCATCGCCTGGTTGAGCACGCTCAGGTACTTCTCGAGGGTTTGCACGGCCTGCGATGCCTTGTTGACCAGCGTCGAGATGGAGTCGAGGACGTGCCGCGTGTCGTGCACGTAGAGCGTGACGGCGGAGCGCCGCTGCGACACCGCGATCACTGTGCACTTGGCCTGTGCCGCCATGCGTTGTGCCGTCCGATGCCGCGTCCCCGTCTCTTCGCTGGGGATCTTGGCGGTCGGTTTCAGGAAGCGGTTGGCGTAGAGGATGCGTCCGCCGTCCGGGCTCAGGATGATCGCGCCGTCCATTTTGCTGAGCTCATAGAGCAGTTGCGGGGTCATGGGTGCGTCGAGCTTGACGCCGCCCTCCGAGAGATTGGACAGTTTGTTGGCGTCGCCAAAGCACAACAGGGCGCCGGTGCCCCCCTGGAGGATGGCGGACAGGGATTCGCGCAAGGTCGTTCCCGGCGCAACCATCAGCAGCGCCTGATGAAATGCGTCTTCGGTGCTTTGTTTCTTCTTTCGGCTCATGTTATCTCTCCAACGCCGATTTGAGTGCCTCGGCCAGGCGGAACACGGGCAGGACGCGCGCGCCCAGGCCGTCCACGTCCTTCGCGGAGCCCTGCGGCACGAGGCACTGCTCAAACCCGAACTTCGCCGCTTCCACGACCCGCTGCCGCACCATGTCCACCGCGCGGACTTCCCCGGCCAGTCCTATCTCGCCAAACGCGGCGAGGTGCGCGCGCACTGGCGCCTCATAATAGCTGGACGCGAGCGCAATCGCCACCGGCAGGTCCGCCGCGGGTTCGTCCAGCCGGACACCGCCGGCAACATTCACAAAGACATCGCGGTCCGCGAAGTGGAATCCCGCGCGCTTTTCGAGCACGGCCAGCAGCAGCGATACCCGGTTCGGGTTCACGCCCGTCACTGTGCGGCGCGGCGATCCCGCGTGCGCGTCGCCCACGAGCGCCTGGACCTCCACGAGCACGGGGCGCGTGCCCTCGATGCTCGGCAGGACCACTGACCCGCTCACGCCCTCCGGGCGTTCGTGCAGGAAGAGCGCGCTCGGGTTGGCCACTTCGTGCAGGCCCGTCTCGCGCATCTCGAACACGCCGATCTCGTTCGTCGAGCCGAAGCGGTTCTTCACCGCGCGGAGAATCCGCAACGCCTGCCGTCCTTCGCCTTCGAAGTATAGAACAGTGTCCACGAGATGTTCCAAAAGGCGCGGCCCGGCGATGGCGCCGTCTTTCGTGACGTGGCCGACGAGGAAGACGGGGATCTGCAGGCCCTTGGCCAGGCGCTGGAACTCGTTGGCGCATTCGCGCACCTGGCCGATGCTCCCCGGCACCGCCGAGAGCTGCGCCGTGTACACCGCCTGGATGGAATCAATCACGACAAAGGCGAATTCCCCTTCGCGGATGTGTTTTGCGATGGCGGCGACCGAGGTCTCGGTCAGGATCAGCAGCCGATCGTTCAGCGCGGCCAGGCGCGTCGCGCGCATCCGCGTCTGGCTGAACGACTCTTCCCCGGATACGTACAGCGTCTTGCCGTGGTGCTCCGCAAGATAGTGCGAGACTTGCAGCATCAGGGTGGACTTGCCGATCCCGGGATCGCCGCCCACCAGCGTTAAGGATCCCGGCACTATGCCGCCCCCAAGCACGCGGTTGAATTCACCCATGCCGGTGGAATGGCGTTGGAGCTGGCCATGGGAGCCGTCCGTGATGGGGATGGGGGCGGGCGCCTGCACCACGTTCGCCCGCGCATGAGGCCCCTCCGTCTCCACCACCTCCTCCACAATCGTATTCCACTCTTCACACGACGCGCACTTGCCCTGCCACCGCGCACTCACCGCGCCGCAGTTCTGGCAAACGTACATCGTCTTCGTCTTGGGCATATTCAGGGCGTCTCCCGTTCCGACGCGGCCAGTATGCCGACATAATCCAGTCCGGGGTCATCCCGGCCCACGCAGGGGGCGTACATCGCAGAGAGCGCCCCGTCGAGATACAGCGCGTCCTTGCATCCGATATGCTCCCGGAAGAAGGAGGCGAAGGTGTGGAAATTCACCGGCGCGCGCGAAATGACGAACACGGCCAGGTCCTTTGTCGGGGCGCATACGCCGTTGCGCAGGTATTTGCTCTCGGATTCCGGCTTGAAGGCCGGGTGCAGCGCGCCCTGGGTGACGAGCATGGGTCCCGATTGGACCGCTACGCGCGGGGCCGGATTGGCCGCAAAGTACGCTTCCGTCTCCAGCACGTGCGCGCCCTCCGTGTCGATCCAGAAGACGCCGTTCGGCTTCAGAAAGAAGTTTCCGCCGCCCCGCTTCCGGTTAAGGGGATGGGAGGCCTTGCCTTCTTCGACGTGCAGCCCCATCGGGGTGTAGTCGCGTGCGTAGATCCCGGCATTCGTGGCGAAGAGCATGTGCTCGTGCTGGGCCTTGAGCCAATCCGCCAGCGTGACGAAATTGTGAAAAGGCCGGCCGTCCGGTTGCTTCCAGTAAAGCTTTATCTGGACATGCTTTACGTCTATTTTGACGAGGTCGTAGTCAACCTCGCGGAACCGCACCCGCTCCCCTGACACGGGCGACGCCGCCTCCCCGGCATGCGCCGCAGCCCATACCGGAGACAAGGCGGTCAACAGAATGATGCAAACACGATACATTCCCACTCAGCCCCAAGCAACGTCCATCCCCGCGAGCCTAGCACACCACCTGTGCGGGGAGCAAAGGCATCCGAGCAACATTGCCGGCCGCAGGCGGGCTCAGTCGAGCACGGACTCTCCGGTTTCCCCGGTGCGGATGCGAATGGCTTCATCAATCGTGGAGATGAAGATCTTCCCGTCCCCAATCTTCTCCGTGGCGGCGGAGTTCAGGATGCACTTGACCACGCCTTCGACCTTGTCATCGGTAACGATCATCTCGATCTTGGTTTTGGGCTGGAACTCCACCACGTATTCGGCGCCGCGATAGATTTCCTTGTGGCCTTTCTGGCGACCGAAACCCTTCACCTCGGTGATCGTCATGCCCAGGCACCCTATGGCAGACAATGCCTCTTTCACCTCGTCCAACTTGTACGGCTTGATAATCGCTTCAACCTTCTTCATGTGCCAACTCTCCCCAACGATTGAATGTGGACGGCGGGGGTTCCGCCGTCCCTGCCATAGTTACAGCACGTAGCCCGTCTCTTCGTGCTCCGAAAGATCGAGTCCCATCGTCTCCGCCTCGTCGCTCACGCGCAGGCCGGTCACGGCATCTATCGCCTTCAGCAGGGCGAAACTGACGACGATGCAGTATAGGCCACAGGATACCGCCGCGAAGGTCTGGATCGCGACCTGATAGAGGATGGAGAGGTCGCCTTTGCTGCCGCCAAATGTGGAGGACGCGAACACGCCCAGCAGAATCGTGCCCACGAGGCCGCCGCCCCCGTGCACGCCGACCACGTCCAGCGCGTCGTCATAGCCGAAGCGCCGCTTCACCGCCGTGGCCACCCAATAGCAGAAAACGCCCGAAACCATGCCGATGCAGACCGCGCCGAAGGGGCCCACCGAGCCGGACGCGGGCGTAATGGCGGCGAGACCGGCGATGGCCCCCGTCGCGAATCCGAGCGCACTCGGCTTGCCGTTCCGGACCCATTCGATAAGCATCCAGGTGAGGGCTGCCACGCACGGCGAAATCTGAGTCACCACCACGGCCATGCCCGCCGTGCCGTTGGCCGCCAGGGCGCTGCCTCCGTTGAACCCGAACCAGCCCACCCAGAGCATGCCCGTGCCGGTCAGCGTCATCGTCAGGTTGTGCGGCGGCATGGCCGTCGTCGGGTAGCCGCGGCGCTTGCCCACCACGACCGCCGCAACGAGCGCCGAAGTGCCCGCCGTGACGTGCACCACGATGCCGCCGGCGAAGTCCTGCACGCCGAGGTCCGCGAAGAAGGAGCCGGGGCCGCCCCAAACCATGTGGCAGATCGGCAGATAGGCAAAGGTGACCCAAAGCCCCGTGAAGAGCAGCAGGGCGGAGAACTTGAAGCGTTCCGCGAAGGCGCCGATGATCAGTCCGGGCGTGATGATGGCGAAGGCCATCTGGAACACGAAGAACACCACTTCCGGAATGGAGCCCGTGAGGCTGTCGGGGGTTACGCCGCGGAGAAAGACCTTGGAGAAGCCTCCAATAAACGCGTGCAGCCCGCGATGGCCGGCCTGCATCCCGGCCGTGTCAAACGCCAGCGTGTAGCCGTACAAGGTCCAGATCACCGAAACCACCGCCGTGATGGCGAAACACTGCATGAACAGCGAGAGCACGTTCTTCGTCCGGACCAGTCCCCCGTAGAACATCGCCAGGCCCGGAATCATCATGAACAGGACCAGCGCGGAAGAGACCAGGACCCATGCCGTGTCGCCCGCGTTCAGGCCGTCCGCGGCATAGGCGGCGTCGGGCAGGAAGAGAGCGCCCGTCACGAGGAGAAGCAAGGAGTATAGCCTGGGGCGCACGGCAAGACGATGCATTGACATGGGAAAATCCTCCTGAAAAAAAGCGACCATTTCAGCGCCAGCCCCGTAGGCGCCGCCCAAATTCAGCGCCCATCCCGCCAATGCGAGACGGAGTATGCCACGCTGCCTGCCCTCAAGTCCAACAACGAAGCGTCCCCCGCCGCCAATTCGCGGTACGATTCTCAGGCAGCGTGAAAACAGGCTGCCGAGAATGTTACCCTTAGCGCTTCTGGCCTGTGGTTTGGGACGATCGAGGTGAAGAGACGAATGGAATCGCTGCAATTTCTGACGGAAGAACAGGTTCGCGCGGTGCGGGAACGTTTTGGAACGCCGGTGTTTGTGTATGATCAGCGGACGCTCGAACGCCGCGCGAAGGAAATGCTGTCGTTTCCGAACGCGTTCGGCCTGACCGTGCGTTATGCCATGAAGGCCCTTCCGACGGCCGCGGTGATCCGCGTGTTTACGGGGTTGGGGCTGCGCATCGACGCGAGCAGCGGGTTCGAGGCGGAACGCGCGATGCGCGCGGGGGTGAAGCCGGAACACATTCAGCTCACCGCGCAGCAGGCCCCCGAAAACCTTGAAGACCTGGTGCGTCGGGGCGTCCTGTTCAACGCGTGCTCGCTGGCCCAGTTGCGGCGATTCGGGGCGGCGTTCCCCGGAGCGGAGCTGTCCGTCCGCATCAACCCGGGGCTGGGCTCCGGCCACAGCAACCGGACGAACGTGGGCGGGCCTTCCGCCAGTTTCGGCATCTGGCACGAGCATCTCGGCCAGGTTTTCGCTGCCGCGTCCGAATTCGGTCTCCGCATCACCGGCATGCACACGCACGTGGGTTCCGGCACGGACCCGGAGGTTTGGATGCGTTGCGCACAACTGTCGCTGGGCATCGCGGCGCGGATGCCCGAAGTGCGCCGCCTGAGCCTGGGCGGCGGTTTCAAAGTGGCGCGCATGGCCAGCGAGCAGTCCGCCGACCTTCAGGCGATCGGCGCGAAGATCAAGGCGGCGTTCGAACAGTTCGCCCGGGAACACGGGCGCGAGCTGCACCTCGAGGTCGAGCCGGGCACGTATCTCGTGGCCAATGCGGGCGCCGTCGTGTGCACCGCCATGGATGTGGTGGACACGGGGGCCGGCGGCTATCGCTTCATCAAGGTGGATTCAGGGATGACGGAGGTGCTGCGGCCCAGCCTTTACGGCGCCCAGCACCCGATCATCGTGGTGCCGCGGACGGCGGAAACGCGCGGAAGCGCCGAATATCTCGTGGCCGGACACTGCTGCGAGAGCGGCGACATGCTGACGCCGGCGCCTTCGGACCCCGAGGGGCTCGCCACCCGCGAACTGACCGAGGCCCGGATCGGCGACTGTGTCGTGATTGAAGGGGCGGGCGCCTACTGCGCGGCCATGGCCTCGAAGAACTACAACTCATTCCCCGAGGCCGCGGAAGTGCTTCTCTCCGCGGACGGCGCGTTCCAGCTCATCCGGCGCCGGCAAAGCCTGGATCAGATGATCCAGAACGAGGTGATCGGGTAGGCGGGGCGCCGCGCGGCACGGCAGCGCGCGGGCGGGTTACCCGGCTGTGGCCTGGCGGCGCCGTGCCGTGTGCTCGATGAGCGCCACGCCCAGTCCCAGGGCCAGGAGCGCGCCGAGCGCCAGAAACCACGGCAATCCCTCCTTGTCCAGGTGCGCGAGGGGTTCCAGCAGAGTCCGGGGAAGGCGTTCCGACGCCGCCAGAATGGCCACGGTGTTGAAGAGGCAGTGTGCCGCCATACTGGGGAAGATGGAGCCGGAGCGCAGTGCCATGTAGGTGAGCATGACGCCGATCATCCCTGTGGGCACCACACGGTAGAGGCTCAGGTGGAAGAGTCCAAACAGCACTCCCACCACCGCCATGCAGACCCAGGGGTTCAAGCGCTGCCGCAACCCCGAGAGAATGGCCCCCCGGAACAGGATTTCTTCGCACACGGCCGGGGAGACGGCCAGGACAAAGAACAGTACCGCGAAACCCAGGCCCGTGCCGCTTGAACTGAACAGTCTTTCGAAGGTTTCCTCGAAGCCTTCGGGCAGCGGCAGGACCTTGTTTTGCCAGGCGCTGAGCTGGAGCGTCAGGAGCATTCCCCCGCCCGCCATGAGCAGCGCGCCGGCCACAAACTTCCAGGAGGGACGCTGCAGCAGGAGGGCGGGCCGGAACCGTATCCGGACGAACCACAGGAGCAGGAGCGTGGGGCAGAGGATGATGCCCCATTCCGTAATGAGCAGCCCGCCCAGCGCGTTCCAGTGCTGGGCCAGTCCGCCGAGGTAGAAGAGGAGGATGATCATGACGGAGAAGAAGGCGAGCGCCCAACTGGGGGTGAGCCCGTCACGCGGACGGATATCGCTCCGGCGGATGGTCAGGGGGATGCCCCGTTCCTCGGAAAGCACCACCTCTTCCCGCTGAAACAGCCATCCCGCGGCCAGCAGCGCCAAGGCGGCGTAGAGGATCGTGCTCAGGAACACGGCGAATATCGCCTCGGCGCCCAGGGTGCCCGTCATCAAGCCCCGGAACAGGAGAATGACATTGGCGATGGGCACGAACCGGGTCAGGGGACCGAGTTGCACGGCCGGGAACCCCGCAATCATCGCCGGAACGAGGATGATCATGAAGAACGGCGTCAGGTAGTTCTGCGCCTCCTTGAAGCTCCGGGCGAAGACGGCCACCGACATCATCATGGCGGAGATGAAGAACGCGAGCGGCACAATGGCCGCCAGGATGATGGGGAAGGCTTGGAAGGGCACCTGGATATCCAGGAAGGCCTTGTTGGGGGCTGCGGAAGAGACCTGCGACATCATGAAGAAGAAAGACGCGGCCATGCTGATCAGGTTCAGGAGGCCGGTGGCCATGGCGAGCAGGAAGACCGTCAGAAACTTCCCCGCCACGATTTCGAGCTTGGACGCGGGCGTCGAGAGGAGCGTCTCAAACGTGCCCCGCTCCTTCTCGCCCGCGGTCAGGTCCACGGCCGGATAGAAGGCGCCCAGGGCGATCGTCAGAATCATCAGCATGGGCAGGAGAAGGCCGAGCAGGAAGCCGGTGCGTTTCACGGGCGGCGCAATGTCCTTCTCGTGGACCTCGAGCGGGCGCAGAAAGGCTTCCGGCAGCTCCTCCCGCTTGAGGCGCTGGAGCTGGAGCCGGTCGCGGGCTTCCGACAGGGCTTCGCGCACCCGGCTCGCCGCCTCGCGCGATCGGAACTCCGTGCTGTCAAAACGAATGTCGATGGGGACGCTGGCGTTCTGATCCAGCAGCGCCTGCGCATCGCCGCGGACGGCAATCACGGCGTCGATATGGCCCGCGATGAGTTCGGCATCCGGGTCCTTCGTGTCGACGATCTCGATTCGGATGGCGTCCATCGCCGCGTCCATCGGCGGCTTCGGCGAACGCAGCACCTCCTTCATCACGTCCTTGGGCGAGGGACGTAGCCAGCCTTCGAGGAGGAGCGGATCGTTCGCAATCACGGCGACGCGCGACACGCTGCGTTCGAGCGTGCTCTGCTGCACGAGCATCGCCTGCAAGCCAAGAATGAGCAGCGCGGGATACAGGAGCAGGGGGACGCCAACCATCATCAGCAGGGTGCGCTTGTCGCGGAGCGTGTCGAGCAGCTCCTTGCCCAGGATCGTGTAGACGATGCGCGGCTTCATGCGGCGCCCGCCCCGTGCCGCCCGATCAGAGTGAGAAAGGCCTCCTGAATGCTTTCCGTTCCGGTGCGCTCGTACAACTCCTGCTTCGTTCCGACGGCCAGCAGTTCGCCCTGGTGAATGAGGCCGATCCGGTCGCAGAGCAACTGGGCCTCCGTCATGTAGTGCGTGGAGAAGACGATGGAATGGCCGCGTTTTTTGGCGTCGAGAATGAATTCGAGAATCGTCCGGCTCGTGAGGATGTCGAGGCCGAGCGTCGGTTCGTCGAGGATGAGGACCTTGGGATCGTGCATCATCACGCGGGCAATCGAGACTTTTTGCGTCTGGCCGGTGGAGAGCGACTCGCAGCGGCGGTCCATGAACTCCTGCATGCCGAGCAGGTCCTTCAGTGCGTCCGTCCGCTCCGCGATGAGGGGGTTGGGCATGCCGTAGAGCCGCCCGAAGTAGCGCAGGAGTTCCGCCGGGTTCAGGCGGCCGTAGAGCTTCGTGTTGCCCGAGAGGAAGCCTATTTCGCTGCGGATCTGGTCGGGCGACTCATCCGTCCGCATGCCATTGATCCAGCAGTGGCCCGAGGTCGGCGTGATGATGGTCCCCAGCATGCGCAGGAGCGTCGTCTTTCCCGCGCCGTTCGGGCCGAGGATGCCGAAGATCTCTCCCGCGCTGACGGAAAACGTGGCGTTCTTCACCGCCGCGACGGGCTTGCCCCGGGCGGTGTGGAATACTTTGCACAGATCTTCGGTCCGCAGCATACGGCACGGCTCACTTGGGTGTGCTTCAGCCTCGCATCCCGCGGGGGGGCTTGTCAAGGCGCTTCGTGTATAATCGAACGCAGGGCAGAGGAGGACATCGCATGGGAAAGGGCACCGCGTTCATCACCGGCGCCGCGCGCGGCATCGGGCGGGGCATTGCGCTGGCGCTGGCCGGCCACGGCTACGACATTGTGGCGGCAGCCACCCAGGCCGATCCCCTGAACACGTCGAAGGGGCTCTACGAGGTCAAGGCCCGCGTGGAGGAACTCGGCTGCCAGTGCCTGCCGGTCGCGGGCGATCTGGCCCGCCTCGAAGACCACCCCGGCATGATCCGCGCCGCCCTGGACCGCTTTGGCGCCATTGACGTGCTGGTCAACAACGCGGGAGTCGCCCCCCTTCAGCGCATGGACATCCTGGACTGCGCCGAGGAGAGCTATGACCGCGTCATGGGCATCAACCTGCGCGGCCCCTTCTTCTTCACCCAGGCTGTGGCCCGCGAAATGGTTCGGCACGTGGAATCCGGCGGCGCCCGCAAGCCGATGATCATCTTCATCACGAGTGTCTCGTCGGACACCGCCAGCCCCAACCGCGCCGAGTACTGCATCAGCAAAGCCGGCCTCAGTATGGCCGCGCAGAATTTCGCCGTCCGCTTGGCCGACTACGGCATCAATGTCTACGATCTCCGGCCCGGCATCACCGCGACGGACATGACGGAGAAAGTGAAGGAGAAATACGACAAGCTCATCGCCGAGGGGCTCCTGCTGCAGAAGCGCTGGGGCACCCCGGAGGACGTGGGCAAGGCCGTGGCCGCCCTCGCCGAAGGCTACTTCGACTATGCCACCGGGGCGGTCATCGAAATCGGCGGCGGCATGGGCGTCAAACGCTTCTAGCAAGCCGGATGTTTCTCCCATTTTTGACAAAATCCACGGCTGACGGCTAGAATTCCCCATCTGCAACGTCCCGGCTCCATGGCGAGCCTGGGGCCTTCTTTTGACGTAGGAATCGGGCGCATCGGCGCCAGGAGCGCAACGTGGACAAGCTGGTCAGTCTCTGCAAACGCAAGGGGTTCATTTATCAGTCGAGCGGGATCTACGGCGGCGTGAACGGCTGCTGGGATTTCGGGCCGCTGGGCGTCGAACTCAAGCGGAACATCAAGGACGACTGGTGGTACAACTTCGTGCGCACGCGGGAGGACATGGTTGGCCTCGATGCCAGCATCATCATGCACCCGCAGGTCTGGGTGGCCAGCGGGCACGTGGAAGCCTTCCACGACATGCTCGTGGACTGCAAGGAATGCAAGAAGCGTTTCCGTCAGGACCACGTCGAAGGCGACCGCTGTCCCGAGTGCGGCGGCGAATTGACGGAGCCGAAGGCGTTCAACAGCATGTTGCGGACACGCCTGGGTGTGAGCGACGACACGGCCGTCGAGACGTATCTGCGCCCGGAGACGTGCCAGGCGATTTTCGTGGACTTCAAGGAGGTTTGTTCCTCGACCCGCGTCAAGCTGCCGTTCGGCATCGCGCAGGTGGGCAAGAGCTTCCGGAATGAAGTGAACCCGCGGAATTTCATCTTCCGCAGCCGCGAGTTCGAGCAGATGGAAATCGAGTTCTTCTGCCGCCAGGAGGAGGAAGAGGATTGGTTCGCCCAATGGCAGGAGGACATCTGGAGCTGGTTCCTCGCCATCGGGATATCGGAGAGCAAGCTGCGGTGGTACGAGCACCCGAAAGAGTCCCTGGCGCACTACTCGAAGCGCACCGTCGACGTCGAGTATGAGTTCCCCTTCGGCTGGGGCGAGTTGCAGGGACTGGCCAACCGCGGCTCGTATGACCTGACGCAGCACTCGAAGCACTCGGGCAAGGATCTCTCCTACTTCGACCAGGAGAAGAACGAGCACATCGTTCCGACAGTGATCGAGCCGTCGGCGGGCGTCGATCGCACGGCCCTCGCGGTGCTGTGCGACGCCTATGACGAGGAAGAGGTGAAGGGCGAGACGCGCGTGGTCATGCGCTTCCATCCGCGGATCGCGCCGATCAAGGCGGCCGTGCTGCCGCTCGTGAAGAAGGACGGCCTCGCGGAGCTTGGTGAGGAATTCGAGCGGAAACTCCGGAAGAAATTCCCGACGTATTATGATCACGCCGGGGCCATCGGCCGCCGCTATCGCCGCATGGACGAGGTGGGCACGCCGTTCTGCATTTGTCTTGATTACGAGACAAAGGAGAACGGGACAGTGACGGTCCGCGAGCGCGACAGCATGGAGCAGTCGCGGATGCACATGGACGAAGTCGCGGCATTCGTGCAGCAACGCACGTCGTTCGAGCGGGACTAGCCGCCATGCCGCGCTGATGCGATGGATGTAGACTACGACCGCATAGCGAAGCACTACGACGCGCACCGCCGGGCGGGCGATCTCTACATCGATACGCTGTTGGCGCTGTTGGGCGCGTGTTCCGGCCGGCGGGTCCTCGAACTGGGCGCAGGCACCGGCAACAGCACCGCCGCCATCACGGGCCGCACCGGCTGCACGATGACCGCGCTCGAGATTTCCCCGGGCATGCTGCGGCAGGCCGCGGCGAAACGCATTCCGGCCCGCTGGGTGCGCGCATCCGCGGCGCAGTTGCCGTTCAAGGGCGGCGCCTTCGATTACGTATTCTCCACGTACATGCTGCATTACATCGGGGATCTTGCGGGACTCATGAGGGAATGCGCGCGGGTCCTCGAGAAGGGCTGCGCCGCGTTTGTCACGGCGCCCGCCTCCTTCATCCGCGACCACCCCATGAACGAGTATTTTCCGAGCCTTGCCGGGGTGGATCTTGCCCGCTTTCAACGCATCGAGGCGGTCGAAGCGGCGTTGCGCGACGGGGGCTTTGTCCGCGTCGGCCACGAACAGCGCGCCCGCGCGCCGGAGCCCGTGAATGAGGCATACGTCGAGAAGGTTGCCTCGAAGTTCGTGTCCACGTACGACCTGCTGCCGCCGGGCGAATTCGAGGCGGGACTGGCGCGCCTGCGGTCGGACGTGAGGGAAAGGCGCCGGCCCGGCTTGACAGTGACGTGGGAAACCGTCACGATCTGGGGTTGGCGTGAGTGAACCGGGATCATGAAGAAGAAGAAGCTGGAAAAGAAGAAACGCAGTGACGTGCGGGTTCGCGATTGGGAGAAGCACCACGAGTTCTCCTTCACGCACGACCTCGTGAAGCACCGCCGCGCTCTCGCCAAGCTTCCCGAGACCACGGCCGACGAAAAGCCGCTGCCCGTGAACTTCACGCCCAACGGCATCGTCATCGCACATTCGAAGAAATGGGCCTTCGTGCTGCTCGGCGACGAGGAACGCCTCTGCCTGATCGACGAACGCCTTCAGGCGAAGGGTTCGACGCTTCTGGCGCCCGGCGACGAGGTCCTTGTCGAGTTTGAGGAGGGAGATGCCCTTGTACGCGGCATCGCGCCGCGCCGCACCCGGCTGAGCCGGCCCGCCGGACCCCACGGCAATCCGCCCGAGAAGGTCTTTGCGGCGAACATAGACCTTCTGATTGTCGTGGCCTCTGTCGCACAGCCGCGCTTCCGCGAGGGGCTTCTGGACCGCTTCCTGATTGCCGCCGTCGTGGGCGGGGTGCAGCCGCTCCTGTGCATCAACAAGGCGGACCTGGGCGACATCCCGAGCGAGTCCATGCAGCGCTATCGGGATCTCGGGATTCACGTCATTCAGACGAGCTGCGTCAGCGGCGAGGGCATTCAGGAACTGCGCCGGGCACTCTCCGGAAAACGCAGCGTGGTCTGCGGCCACAGCGGCGTCGGCAAGTCGTCCATGCTCAACGCGCTGGACCCAAACCTGGAAGTGTTGACAAACGAGGTGAGCGACGCGACGGAGAAGGGGCGTCACACGACCTCGGCCGCCCGGCTCTATCGGGCGAGCGGCGACCTCTGGATTATCGACACGCCCGGCATTCGCGCCCTCGGCCTTTGGGGCGTCTCGCCCGAGGAACTGGCCTTTTATTTCCCCGAAATCGCGGAGGCGGCCGCCGCCTGCCGATTCAACGACTGCATTCACATTCACGAACCGGGCTGCATGGTTCGCGAGGCCCTCGAAGCGGGCCGCATCACGCAGGCCCGTTTTGACTCGTATCTGCGGATTCGCGCCAGCCTCGAATCCGCGGACAACCTGACGCCGGGCCGCTTGGGCATTCGGCGATAAAGAAACCCGGTCGCGCGCCGGCCGGTCCATGAACGTCCGCATCAAGGAGAACAGCAATGCGCCGCTTCCGATCGCTTCCGGTCTTCGCCATGATGATCCTGCTCTGCGCCCAGGGCGCGTTTGCCGGGCTGGCCGAATATGTCCAGCGGCCCGATGCCTCCTACGCCTATGAAATCGTGGAGACGAAGCCCCTGGGAACCAGCACGGCCGAGGTCATCAAGCTGACGTCGCAGACATGGCAGGGCATCGTCTGGCAGCATTGGCTCGTCATTGTGCGGCCGCAGGAGGTCGCCCATCCCGAGACCGCCCTCCTCCTGATTGACGGCGGATCTGTTCGCGACAAAGCCCCCGCCCTCGACAACCGCGAGACCCAGATCGTCGCGCTCGTCGCCGCCCAGACGAAGTCTGTCGTCGCCGCCATCACGCAAGTGCCCAACGAACCGCTCTTTGACGGCCGTTCCGAGGACGAGATCATCGCCTACACGTACGACAAATTCCTCAAAGGCGAAGGCGAGGACTGGCCCCTGCTTTTCCCTATGTGTAAGAGCGCCGTGCGCGCCATGGACACGGTCCAGAAAGTCGCCAGGGAGAAACATCGGCAGGAGATCAAGGGGTTCGTCCTGACGGGCGGATCGAAACGCGGCTGGACCTCCTGGCTGACCGCCGCGTCAGGCGATGCGCGCGTGAAGGCGATTGCCCCCGTTGTCATCGACGTGCTCAACATGGAGCCGCAGATGAAGCGGCAGATGCAGGTTTACGGCGGCTACAGCGAGCAGGTCGAGGATTACAGCAAGCTTCAAATCCAGGAGCGCATGTCGTCTCCCGAGGGGAAGAAGCTGTTATCCCTCGTCGACCCGTATTCCTATCGCGACCGCCTCGTTATGCCCAAGCTCATGATCCTCGGCACGAACGATCCCTATTGGACCGTGGATGCCGCCAACCTCTACTTCCCGGACCTGAAGGGGCCGAAGTACCTCTATTATCAGGCGAACATCGGCCATGACGTCAGTCTCGACGGCGTCGCCGTCCTGTCGCAGTTCTACAACGCGACGGCCGCGGGAAAGCCCTTCCCGGAGGTCGCGTGGAAGAGCGATGACAAGGGGAATCTGGAAGTCACGTGGGATCGCCAGGACGGCAAGGCGGTGCTGTGGCAGACGACCTCGCCCAACCGGGATTTTCGGAAGTCGACGTGGACCAGCAACACGATCGAGGGCGCGGGCAAGGCGAATGTTCATATGACTGCCCCCGAACAGGGCTGGCTGGCCTTCTACGTCGAAGTGCGCTTCCCCGGCGACTTCGGCTTCGACTTTGGGTCCTGCACGCAGATGACAGT
The DNA here is from genome assembly GCA_903837785.1 of Candidatus Hydrogenedentota bacterium. GTDB lineage: Bacteria > Hydrogenedentota > Hydrogenedentia > Hydrogenedentales > CAILVY01 > CAILVY01. The sequence goes on along the minus strand of CAILVY010000079.1, from coordinate 16,897 downwards.
TGTTCCCGATACCTTCCCCACGGAAGGCCGGACGTATGACCTGCAGAAGAGGGCGCAGCAGGCCGGAAAGTAGCGGCTATCGCTTCAGGATGCCGCCGCGTCCGGAACTCAAGTAGATCCCCTGCAAGTTCATCTTGAGTTCGTCGGCATTGTCGGAGGCAACCATGGCGTCGGATTCCTTGATCAATCCCGATTTTACAAGCTGGGCCAGGCTGATGTTGAACGTCTGCATCCCGTCTTCCTGGCCGCCGACGATGGCCGTGGGGATCTGCTTCAGGTTGTTCTCCTTGATCAGCATCGAGATGCCGGGATTGTTGAACATCACTTCGACCGCGGGCACCCGGCCCTTGCCGTCGGCCGCCGGGATCAAGCGCTGCGAGATGCACGCCCGCAACTGCAGCGACAACTGCGAGCGAACCTGCTGATGCATCGTCGAGGGGAACATGTCGAGGATGCGGTCGATCGTGAGCATTGCGTTCGTCGTGTGCAGCGTCGAGAAGACGATATGGCCCGTTTCCGCCGCGGAGATGGCGGCCTGGAACGTCTCCGCGTCGCGCATCTCGCCGATCAGGATGACGTCGGGGTCTTCGCGCATCGCTGCGCGCAGCGCGACGTGGAAGTCGTGCGTGTCGATCGTCACTTCACGCTGGTTGATGATGCTCCGCTTGTTGTTGTGCAGGAACTCGATGGGATCCTCGAGCGTGATGATGTGAAAGCGCTTGCGCTGATTGAGCCAGTCGATCATGGACGCCAGCGTCGTCGATTTGCCGCTTCCCGTCGTGCCCGTGATCAGAATCAGGCCGCGCGGAATGTCCGCGATCTTCTCCATGGCGGGCGGAAGATGCAGCGACGAGAAATCGAGGATCTTGCCGCGCACGTGGCGCATGATGATGGCCACGGAGCCGCGCTGGCGCAGGATGTTCACGCGGAAACGGCCGAGTCCGGGGACGCTGTGCGCCAGGTCGAAATCCCCGCTGCTCTGGAAGATCTCGCGTTGGCGCTCATTCATCAGTTCGTCGAGGAAGCCCGTCGTATCCGCCGGCGTGAGCGCTTCCGCGTCAATGAAGCGTATTTCGCCGTCCAGGCGCACCGCGGGGGGGCTGCCGACGGTCAAGTGAATGTCCGAGGCTCCGTTCTTCACCGCATACGCAAGGATCTTTTGCAGCGTCGCCATGTTCCGTTCCTCTCCCGTCGTTGCCAGTCAGCAGTATAGCAGACGGAACCGGGTCCGCCAACGCGGCTATCCCCCGCGGGGAGCCGGGGTTTCACATGTTCCGTTTCCCGGATTTCAGAGGTCCTGCGCGCTACTCCTTGGAGAAGGCCCACGGATAGCCGCAGATATGGCAAGTCTTGTCTTTGGCGGGGCGTTCGTAGCGGCAGTGGGGGCAAGTGACTGTCTTGGGTTCTTTGGAGGGGGCCGCTTTCGGTTTTGGCGGACGAGGCATGGCGGCGTTCCTAAGCTTTGCGCGCGTCCCGCCGCAGTTCGGCGACGGACTTCACCCGAAGGCGCGCGGCCCCGCGGCTTTTGTTCGTGCCCAAGGGCTTTTCCGCAGCAAGACGCTTGCGCGCCTTGGGAATCTCGCGCCGGTATTGCGGGAGCCATTGGGCCTGTGCGGCGAGCAGCGCATCGGCCATCTGCCAGATCTCCGGCGGATTGCAGACCGCGCCCACGAGCGGATCATGGAGCATGGCCTGCTTCAGGAGCGTCAGATCCCCGTGCACCGCTGCTTCCATGGCCATGCGCTGGACCTGCACGCTGCTGTTGCACGTGGCCGCGCACGCCAGCGGCAGTTCGCCCACGAGGGGCATGTTGATGCCGTTGCCATCCACGTAGCCCGGCGCCTCGACAATGCAGTCCGCGGGGAGATTCGGGATGATCCCGCGATTGACCACATTGAAGAAGCCGCGGTACAGCCGTCCCGTGACGCGCGACTCGATGATATAGCTGCCATGCTCGCCCGAGCGGTTCGCCGGCGTGTATTCGGGCGCGGGCTCTTCGAGCCACTGCGCGAAATCCGCCTCGAACCAGTTGCGCCCCTCCGTGCAGATGCGGAGATACCCGCCCGTCTCGCCGTCGATCCAATTGCCCAGCTTGATCCAGCGTTTAATCTCGGCGGGGCGCTTGCGGTACCACGGCACGTACTCCGAGAGATGGCCGTTGCTCTCCGTGCTGTAATAACCGAAGCGGCGGAGCATGTCGATGCGCACTTTCTCCGTATGAGAGAACACGGGATGTTTCTCGAAGGCGGCAAGCAATTTGCCGGTCAATTCAACGCCCCGGTGCTTCACGGAAAGGAACCAGGTCTGATGATTGATGCCCGCGCAGACGACATCCAGCTCCCGCATCGGAATGCCCAGCGCCTCGGCAATCTGTCCCCAGCCCCCCTGCACCCCGTGGCACAGGCCGAGCGTGTTCACGCCGCCGTACTTGTTGCACGCCCACGTGTTCATGGCCATCGGGTTCGAGTAGTTCATGAAGAGGCAGTCGCGGCCGCCGACCTCCCGGATGTCCTTGCAGAAATCCAGGAGCAGCGGGATGCTGCGCTGCGCGTACATGATGCCGCCCGCGCACAGCGTGTCGCCCACGCATTGATCCACGCCGAACTGGAGCGGGATGTCGATATCGCTTTGGAAGGCTTCGAGTCCCCCCGCACGAATCATGCAGAACACGAAATCCGCCCCTTCCAAGGCACGGCGGCGATCGATGGTGGCCGTCAGCCGGGCGGGCTTCCTGTTCGCGGCGATGTCGCGCCGGGCCAGTTGCGCAACCATGTCGAGGTTGCGCCGGTTGATGTCCGTGAACGCGAAATGGGTGTCTTCGAGTTCCGGCACCGTGAGTATGTCCTGCACGAGCTTCCGGGTGAAGCCGATGCTTCCGGCGCCAATCATCGCGACTTTGATGGGCATGGCCTGACCTCTGTTCGTGTGTGCGGCACGCGGCGCGGGGGAATTCGAAGCGGCGGAACTGTCCCGCCTTACGGCTTCAGCGCGGCCGCATTCTCCTTGATTTTCGCGACGATCCGGACGATGTCCCGCATGTCCTCTTCTTCCGCCAGCAAGACGGAGTGGATCATCCACATGCCGCTCTTGAAGCAGAGGTCTTCAACCACCGGGAGGTGATACTGATCGTAGTCGTGGTGCTTGATCTTCTTGAAGACCGGCTGCTGATACAGCGGCAGGGGATACCCCGAGCTGATGGGCATGCCCTCGGCCTGCGCCGCGGCAAGGAACTGCTCCCGCGAGCAGCCGAACTTCTCCTCGTCGATGCGCAGACAATACAAGTGATAGGCCCGGCGCGTGATGCGGTTGCTCGACGGCTGCGGCAGCAGCCCCTCGATCTCGCTCAGCTCCGAGTTCAGCAGGGCGGCGTTCTGTTCGCGCCGAATCGTCTGCGCCTCCAGCCGGGCAAGCTGGGCGCTGAGCAGGGCCGCGTGGAATTCGCTCATGCGCGCGTTCGTCCCCACGTTCACGTGGTGGTACCACGGCGCGCCCTCAACCCGCCCGCAATTGCTGATCGAGCGGCAGAGCCGCGCGAAATGCTCGTTGTCCGTCAGGATGATGCCGCCTTCGCCCGCCGTGATGTTCTTGGACTGCTGGAAGCTGAAGACGCCGCAGAGGCCGAGCGCCCCCGTGCCCTTGCCTTCCCATTTCGCGCCCCAGGAGTGGCAGGCGTCTTCAATCAGGGCGATGCCGTGCGCATGCGCGATGCTCCGGAGGCGATCCACGTCGCACACCCGGCCGCCGAAGTGGACGGGCATGATGGCGCGGGTCCGGCGGGTAATCGCCGCCTCCACAAGGTTCGGATCCATGCACCAGGACTTGTCCACATCCACGAAGACGGGTGTGGCGCCCACCCGCATCACCGCCGACGCGGTCGCCACAAACGTGTAGGGCGGGACGATCACTTCGTCGCCTTCGCCGATGCTCAGGGCTTCCAGGGCGATTTCGATGGCCGAGGTGCCGCTGTTGCACGAGATGCCGAAACGCGCGTCCTGAAAGGCCGCGAAATCCTTCTCGAACTGCGCCACCCGCTCGCCATAGAACCAGGAGCGGCTCTCCAGCACATCGAGCAAGGCGCGCTTCTCCCCCTCGTCGTACATCGGCCACGCCGGCCAGGATTTCTCTGAACTGCGCACGGGCGTTCCGCCCAGGAGTGCCAACTGCGATGCCGATCCCTTGCTCACGGGTGTCTCCTTCCGTCGGGTTGAAGCGGAATTATCGCCTGTTTCCCGCCCGCCAAACAAACCGCGCGCTCCCGGCCGTTATGGCCTGGGCAGGAATTCCAATTTGTCCGAGCGGCCCGGCCGATCGCGGAAATCGTCCCGGATGGCGGCCGCCGCTTCGGCTTCGTCCAGGCCGTGATCGAGGAGATACTCATACAGATGGCGGGCAAGCTGGGCGAGCGGGATTTCGTGCGTGCGGCCGCAGGCCGCCCAGAGGTGCTCTGTGAGACCCATGAATACCCCAAAGGGCGAGGGGCCGAGCCGCCAGAGCAGGTCCAGGCTCTTCGGGAAATGACCGGTGTTGTAATAGAGGTCGAGATACCGCGCGAAGCGTTTCAGGCGCTGCGCCTCGCCAAAACACAGGCAGTCTGTCTGGAGTATTTCGTAGGGGGGATGCGCGGCAAACACCATGGCGTGCGGCCCGGCGTGGCGTTGGATGGGGGTGCCTTTCAGGCGTTTCAGGACGCCCGCCTGGATCTCGTGCGGCGCCAGCCCCACGAGCCGATCGAAACCTTCAGCAAAGCTGCGCTCATCCTCCCCCGGCAATCCGATGATGAGGTCCGCATGCAGCAAGGCGCCTGTTCGCGTCCGCAGAAAGCGGAAATTCGAGACGGTCTTCTCCAGATTCTGGCGCCGGGAGATGGCCTCCTGAACGGCCGGATTGAACGTCTGCACGCCCAGTTCGAGATGGAGCGCCCCGGGCGGGAATTCCGCGATGAGGTCGAGCATCTCGTCTGTGAGGCAGTCCGGCACAATCTCGAAATGCAGCCGCAACCCTTCGCGCCAGCGCGGTTTCAGGAAGTGCAACACTTCACGCACCCGGCTCGGCCTCAGGTTGAACGTGCGGTCCACGAAGAGCAGGTTCCGCGTTCCGCGCGCGATGAGCTTGTCCAGGGCATCGAGGAAGGGCTCCAGTGGAAATTCGCGCACGCACGGTTCCAGCGAGGACAGGCAGAATTCGCAATGGAACGGACAGCCGCGCGAACCTTCCACATAGATCAAGCGGTGCTGCAGGTCTTCGTCCGTGTACGCGTCATAGGGTGGCACGAGGTCCGCGAGGTCCGGCCGGCCCCCCTCTATCATCTTCGATTTTGGGGGAGTGCCTGCGGCCAGGTCCCGGACCAGGGCGGCAAAGGCGGCCTCGCCCTCGCCCCTGACCAGGTAGTCCGCCGCCTCGAAGAGCGGCGTTCCCTCGTATTCGTGACTCGCCTCGGGGCCTCCGATAACCACCACGATTTCCGGACGGACTCCCTTGATTGCCTGAACAACCTGGGTGACCCGGTCCACATTCCAGATGTAGGCGCCCACACCGAGGATTTCCGGGGCGGCCGCAAGCAGCCGTTCCGCGATATCAAGCGGGGCTTGCTTCAAGTGAAACTCCCGGATTTCGGTTTCGCGCTGGAACGCGCCCAAGTTTGCCCACAGACAACGCAGGCCGAAGGCCGTGTGGGCGTAGCGGGCGGTAATCGTGGCCAGAATGATTCTGGAATTGTGCATGTATCTCGTTTTTCGCCTTTCGGAGTCATCGTGCGCCATGGACGCGCTTTCGCCCACGGACTCGAGTCCGTGGGCGCATTCGTCGAACTCAACTCTATCCAGTTCACCGCGATTAGGCAAATTGCTCAGTTTTGTGGTATAAACGCTGCGTAGGAAGTGTGTCTCGGTGGTCTTTTCACTGGTTGCGAGGAACTTATGACGAAATCAATGGTCGGCAGGTGTGTCTTGTTGCTGGCAATGTGCGTGGTGGCCGGGACCGCTCACGCCCAGCCCCTGAAGAACAACGTGGCCTTCAATGCCGCATACTCGAAACTGGACCTGGGATGGGATTCCGGGTGGTATCCTCCGGGCGACCCCACTCCGGGCGCGTCGGTCATCCAGGTGCGGTTACGGTACAATGCCGCGGCGAACATCCACGCCAACGTGGTCGGCGAGTATCTGGTCAATGCGAACATGCTCTCACCGGGCTTGGCCTCGGGCTCGTGGGATTACAGCCTGGGCGCCGACGTGCAAATGCAGATCGCGTTCAACATCAACTTCACCGTTCCGAATCCGTTGCCCTGGGGAGACGATTTCACCATTGCTCCGTTTGTCATTGACATTCCCTGGGTGCCAAATTTCGACTTGCTGGCGAACAACTCGACGACGTTCAACTCGTTCCTGCTCGACAGCGCGTCCGTCTTGTCCGACACGACCGAACCGGTCACGGTCTATGACCTGGACCTGGTTGACCTCATCATTGGATCGCTGGACTGGCCGGATTGGATCAAGACCCTGCTGAACGCGGGCGCCTCGCTGAAGGCTTCCTTTGAGGTGAACGGCTCGCTGACCTGCGACAACATGGGCCTGAGCGACGGCAACGTCTTCACCGCAGAGGGCCAGCAACTGCCCATCGACAACTCGGTGAACCCGTATCAGGCCAATGTCGCGTACAACGAAGTCTTCGACTGGAACGTGGTCATCCATGCACAGCCGGCGGTCTTCCTGTCCATTCTCGGCGCGCGGTGGGATTTCCCGGTGCTGGACCTCCCCTGGCAGGTCTATCAAGGTCCGCTGGACCTGGAATTCAACCAGGACAATCTGGTTTTGCCGGTTTCGGGCGAAGGCGAGGGTGAAGGCGAAGGCGAAGGGGAAGGGGAAGGCGAGTGCCCGGGCGAGGGTGAAGGAGAAGGCGAGGTTGTGGAGTGTCCCGTGGCCTGCGCGGCGACCTGCGCGGGAGACGCCATCGCGCCCGGCGTGACGGCGGCACTGCTTGACCTGTATGCCACGCCGAACTTCTTCAACAACCCGCTCACGGCGGACGTGGACGCAAACGGGCTGCTCGACACGGCCCAAATGCAGTTGCTGGATCTGGTGCTGGCCAATCCGGGCCTTCCGTTCAACTGCTGTGTGCGGGCCGCCTGGGATGCGAACGCGGCGGTCATTGCGGGCTATCTCGATCAGGCTAACCCGGAGCTCTTCGCGATACTGCCGCGCGAGGAGTTTCAGGCGGTATTCACCGGCTTCACGACCTGCGGCGAAGCCTTGTCCGTAGACATTGTGATTGGCGTGTTTGCGCAATTCGGCGTTACGGCCTGTCCAGGCTACTTCGACCGAAGCGCCGCCCAGTATCTCGGCGGCACGGGCGATGCGGATTTGGACGGCGTATGCAACCTGGCCGAGTACAATGCGGTCCTCGGCAATGCGGAGAGTTTTCTGCTCGTGGCCATCGATCCCGGCGTCGCTGAGAACGGCGGCGGCTGCCATCCGCCCTGCTTCACGGATCCCGTGATCGAGGACACGACCCCGCCCGTCATCACCCTGTTGGGCGAGAACCCGGCGGCGGTTGATTGCGGCATGATCTACCTGGATGCCGGCGCCACGGCCAACGATGCGCATGACGGCGACCTCAGCGCGCAGATCGTGATGACCGGCTCGGTCAACACGGGCGTGCCCGGCGAATATACGCTCACGTACAACGTCAGCGACGCCGCGGGCAACGCCGCCACAACCGTTACCCGGACGGTCAACGTGGCCGATATGACGCCGCCTGAATTGCTGCTCCTGGGCGAGACGGAAGTCACGCTTGAGTGCGGCGACGCCTACGCCGACGCCGGGGTGCTTGCCACGGACGTGTGCGACGGCGACCTGACGGGCGCGGTCGTCGTGACCGGTTCATTCAATCCGGGCGAGCCCGGCGATTACGTGTTCACGGTGAACGTGTCCGATGCCGCGGGGAATCCGGCCGTGCCGGTGACCCGGACGATTCACGTCCTGGATACGGTTGTTCCCGTGATCCACTTGCTTGGCGACGCGACAGTGAATCTTCGCTGCGGCGACAGCTACACGGACGCGGGCGCCTATGCCACGGATACGTGCGACGGGGACCTCACGGCGTCCATCACCGGCGACAGCGACCTGAACACCGGGCGCGCCGGGACCTATCACGTGAACTACATGGTTTCCGATGCTTCGGGCAATGCGGCCGAAACCGTCACACGAACGATCGTCGTCGAGTGCTCGCTGCATTCGGCGGACGAGACGATGGATGGCACCATCGACCTGTCCGAGCTGCTTCGCGTGATCCAGTTGTTCAACTCGGGCGGCTATCACTGTGACGCGGCGGGTGAAGACGGCTTCGCGCCGGGCCCCGGCGACACGGCCTGCGCCCCGCATGCCGCGGACTACAACCCGCAGGACTGGAACATTGACTTGTCCGAATTGCTGCGCGTGATCCAGTTCTTCAATTCCGGCGGCTACCACCCCTGCGCCGAAGGCGAAGACGGGTTCTGCCCCGGCCCTGCCGCGTAAACTGCGCATACAAGTATCGGGCGGTCCGGAGAAGCTTCCGGGCCGCCCGAGATGTTTTGTGACCAAGTTATCGGGATGTGTCGCCCACGGTGTCCGTCAGGCCGGTGAATCCGGGTCCGCCGGCGGCCACGTAGCCATGGCTGGCGCCGGACGTTTCCGGGCTCACCCAGAACGCGTACAGCTTGGCGCTGCGCGCATGGAAGCGGAACTGGACGGTCTTTCCGGAGAGGGGAGCGAGGTCGTGGGCGTTCTTCCAGGTCAGGCGCGCGGCCGTCTTGTCTCCCTGCACAGGAATGCAGTCCGCGGCCGCATAGGCCGGCAACGACCGGCCGTCTTCGCCGAGGACTTCGACGCGGACCTCGCCCTGCGGCGCGTCCGCATTCACGAAGAGGTATTTCCCCTGGAAACGCAGCGGGCGTGTCGTAAGGACGCCGCCCTGCTCATCGGCGTCCATCGACACGAAGCCGTCCCGGCGCAAGGTGGCCAGGCCCGTGGCGCTCTCGCCGGAAGCGGGCGAGCCTTTCACGCCCGTGCGCCCGCTCACGTAGAAGTAGAGGCGGTCGCCGACGACGAGGCAGCAGCCGCCCGCGGACTGGACATTGCCCCAGTTCCAGTCGCCGTACTGCTCGGAGACGGGGATGAACGGCGCATGGGAGGGCCGGAGCCAGTGAAAGCCGTCGCGGCTGAAGCCCACGCAGAGCTCGTTTGGCTTGGCCCGGTCCTGGGGCTGGCCGCGCCAGATGTCGAAGAGGCCCAAGAGGACGCTCTCGTAGGCCACCGCATCGAGATTGTAGAGTTCACAGGGCGTCTTGAGATCCGGCCGTTCGGCGTCGAACTTGTCCGCGCCCACCCAGAAGGGCGCCTGGCCCTTTTGCCATTGCGCGCCGTCCGGCACGCCCGGGCTCTCCCAGTAGCGCCGGAAGCGCCCGATCGTCGTGTGGTCGTAGTCCCGGATGCCGTAAACCCACCTCTTCCTGAACGGATTGTAGAAGACCGTCGTGCGGTCGCCCACCGGGCCGGTCGTCGCGATGCTGTCGCTCCAATGGATGCCGTCCGGCGAGCAGTAGATCGAGAGGTCGCCTTTGGCCGCGTGATGCGCGTAGAGGAACATTTTGTACCGGCGCTTCGGATCGGGGTCCGTCGGGTCCAGCCACACGGTGCCGGAGTCCCGGACGATTTTCTGGACAAGATTTGTGCCGGGAACCACGTCGAGCGCCGGCTTCTCCCAGTGCAGTCCGTCCTTTGAGGTGGCATAGGCCGTGGCCGTCGTGTAGCCGGACATATACCACATCTTGAAGAGCTGATCCGCCGGGTCGTACCACACGCCATCGCTGAAGACCATCGCGGTGGGCGCGGGATGCGACTGCGACGTGCCGTCCTGGTCCCACGGCGTATCCGGACGCAGCACCGGATTTGCCGGGTGATAGGTGGCGGGGTGGCTCACGCGTTTCAGCGTGGTCTCCGCGATCAGGAAGTCATCCACAAAGAGCTGGCGCCCGACGTCGATGGGGATGACGGCCGGCGGATGCTCGAGCCAGGGCAGCGCCATGGGCTCCCGGGTCGGCGCGCGATCCTGCGGGGGCCACGGATCCGGCAGCGGCACGCCGTTGTACAGCAGTTCCGCCGCCCCCGCAACGGACAGAGGAAACACGATTCCGAGGAACGCGACGATATGTGCGATGGATTTCATGAGACTTCCCTCCTTCCTCTCCCTTATAGCGCGCCCGCCGCGCGCGTTCAAGAGGGCGCCGGGCGCGAATTGACTCGATGGCGCAAACATGGCATCGTTCCGGGGAAGAGTAAACGGGTGTGTGCCGAAAGGGAGAAGCCATGAACCTGCGAATTGCGATCTTGACCCTTTGCGCCGCGGTGCTTGTTGGAGCCTGCTCCGCCGGCGCGGAGACCTTGTGGAGCCTTGGGCGGGCGGATGAGACGGGGGCGGAGTTTGCCCTGGGCGGGAACTACGCCGAGTACCCGAATCAGTTTCCCAATGACGCGGTGTTCACGGTGGGCCGGAGCGCGCCGAGCGCGTGGCCGTTCATCCACCCGGGGCCGGCGGATGCCTGGGCCGGGGCCAAGACGCACACGCTGCGCATCGAATTTGAACTGGGCAGCATACCCCGGCACGCCTGCCGCCTGACGGTTTGTGCCGTGGATACGCAGGGCGGCTTCGCGCCGGTGATGGAGGCGCGGGTCAACGATACGGCGCTTCGGACGGCGCATTGGCCGGCCGGGGCAGGTGATCGTTCCCTGACAGACCCCAAGGCGGGGCGGCATCCGCGGGAGTCCTGGATCTTCCCGGCCACGGCGCTGCACGCGGGCGGCAACGCCATCGCGCTGACTGTGACGGAAGGCAGTTGGCTCCTCTACGATGCGGTCGTGCTGGAAAGCACGAACATTCAAGGCGTGGACGTCGGGGCGGTGCGTGCCTCGAGTACGCCGTTCTTTCGAAAAGTCGATGGCGTTCTGAAGCAGGCGGTCCGCGTAGTCATCGACAATGCGGGTCTTGAAGGCGAGGCCAAGGCCGTCATCGAGGGCATGCCCGAAACAGCGCAAAAGCTCAGACTTAAACAAGGCGCCACGGCCGTGCATCTGCTGACGCCGCCGTTCGCCGCGGCCGCGAAACACCGCGTCGTCGTGACGGCAGGCGGGAAGACGGCGGGGGCGGAGTTCGAAGGGCGCCCGGAACGGCAGTGGAAGCTCTTTGTGGCGCCGTCGACGCACACGGACATCGGCTATACGGATCTGCAGGAGCGCATTTTCGAGCGGCACCGGAAGAACACGACGCTCGCCCTGGAGGCGTGCGAGAAGAATCCCGCGTTCAAGTGGAACCTCGAGGTCGCCGCGCAGGCGGACTGGCTCCGCGAGGCCGGCGCGAATCCTTTTGCGGTGCTCGAACGGTTCATCACGGAGCGCCGCGTCGGGATGACCGGGCTGTATCTGAACATGCTGACCGGCATTTGCAGCGGCGAGGAACTGGTGCAGGTCCTGACGCCGGCGCAGGAATTCGGCCGCGCGCGCAATGTGCCGGTGCACACGGCGGTTCTCACGGACGTGCCGACGGCGGTGGGCACACTGCCGATGCTGCTGTCGCAGGCGGGCGTCACGGGGTTTGTCGACGGCATCAATGTGGATCGGGGTCCCGTGTGGTTTCACTCGGACAAACGGATGATCCAGTCCCCGTTCATATGGGAGGGGCTCGACGGATCGCGCGTGATGGCCATCTTCACGAAGAGCTATGCGCAGGCGCACACGATCGGGCTGCGGGAGAGCGTGGAGGCCGTGGAGGAGAAACTGCCCGCCTGGATGCAGGATTTTGCGGGCGCGGCCTATCCGGGCGACGCCATCTACGTCAACGGGGCCTTCTGGGACAACGAATCCGTGAATCTCCATTTCGTCGAGGTTGCCGAGGAATGGAACAAGCAATGGGATTTTCCCCAATTCATTATTGCGCGTCCGGACGATTTCTTCCAGTACGTCCAGGACAACTTCAGCCAGGATCTGCCCGTGTTTCACGGCGACATGGGATCGTACTGGGAGGATGGCGCGGCGTCCTCCGCGCTCGAGACGGGCATGGCGCGCATTGCCCGGGCGGGCCTCAGCCTCTCCGAGCGCTGGCTTGCCTTGGCCACCCTGCACGGCGTCCTGGATTCGTTCCCGAAAGACACGCTGAACGAGGCGTGGCGCAACGTCCTGTATTACGATGAACACACCTGGGGCGCGGCCGGGAGCATCAGCCAGCCGGAAGGCGAACAGACTGTGAAGCAGTGGGCGTACAAGGCCGCCTACGCCCAGCGCGGACTCGAAGAGGCGAAGGCCATTGCCGTGTTGAATGCGCGGGCCGTCTCCGGACTTGCCGGCGCGGAGTCCGCGAAACACGGCGCAACGAAGTGGGTGCTGGTTCAGAACGCCCTGTCGTGGCCCCGCGACCTCGTGGTGACGGTGCCCGCGCCCGGCAAACTGAACGCGGTGCGCGATCTGGAGAGCGGACAGTCGGTGCGGTCGCAGCGCCGCGGCGACTTGATCGAGTTTGTGGCGGAGCGTGTGCCCGCGATGGGGTACCGGTGGTACGAACTGGGGCGCGCGAAACCGGCCCAGGAGGCCCCACTGCTGCGACCGGGCGCCGACGCGTACACGTGGGAAACGCCCCGTTACCGCCTGCGCTTCGATACGAAGACCGGCGCCATTGCGAGCCTGGTGGATCTGAAATCCGGCCGGGAATGGGTGGACACCGCGAGCGGCTACGGCATCAACCAGTTCCTCTATGTCACGGGCGGCGACGGCACGTCGCTGATACATCCGGGCGCGCCGGCAGCGCCCGCCCTGGAACCGCGCACGCACACGCGTGCCCGGGTGGACCTGCTCGTGAACAGTGCGATTCGCGCCCAGCTTCGCGTGACGCGCGAGGGCGATGATGTCCCGCCGGTCGTGACGGACCTGATGGTAACCGGCGACGGGAACATCGAGTTGAAGAACGTGGTGAAGAAGGATGCCGTGCTCGTGAAAGAGGCGGGCTACTTTGCGTTTCCGTTCAAGCTCGATTCGGCGAAAAACGTCCGATCCTTCGTCGAATTGCCGTACGGCATCGTGGAAGTGGATCGCGAACAGATGCCGGGCGCCTGCCGCGAGTGGTTCGCGGCCAACACGTTTGTGGCCGCGGGCGACGATGTTTCGTGCGCATACCTGGCCACGCGCGAGGCGCCGATGTTCACGGTGGGCAATCTGGTGCGCGGCCTGTGGCCCGCAAGCGTCGAGAACAACAAGGGCACCCTCTTCGCCTATGTGTTCAACAACTACTGGCACACGAACTACAAGGCATCCCAGGGCGGCGACCTCCCGTTCGCGTTCTCGCTCAGGCTGAACGAGTCCGCGTTCGACCCGGCGGCGGCCACGCGCTTCGGCTGGGACTACGGGATGGCGATGGGCGAAGCCTGCTGCCCGATCCTGACGCGGCACAAGCCGGCGGGGGCGCCCGCGGGGACCTTCTTCACCCTCTCCGAGGGCCCCGTCGTGCTGGGCGATCTCGGGCTGGATGGCGAGCGCCTGGTGGCCCGCCTCTACAATCCCTCGAAGCAGGATGCGGTGGCGCAGATGGCCGTGCCCGGCTGCATCATCGACGAAGGGTACCGGGCCGACCTCCTCGGGACGCAGGTGGAGAAGCTGGCGCGCCAATTGCCCAGCGACCCGGTCAGTGTTGTTGTGCCGGCGCGCGGCATAAGGACCGTCTCGCTGGAGATGGAGGACGAGGAGTAGAATTGACCTGAACACTGTGGCGCAGGCGATCGGCTTGCGCCACAGTGTTTTTTGCGTCAGTCGCTTGTTTCGAGCACGAGCAGCCAGTCGTGGACCTCGGGGGGCAGCGGAGGCGTCCAGATCCCATCCGGTCCGGCCTGCACCTGCCCAAGGTCGGTCTGCCGGCCCGTGCACGGGTCAACGTAGTACGCCCTGTATTTCGCGTCTGATTCGATGCCCTTGACCCGGGGCGCATCCCAGCACATGGGGGCGTAGACGATGCGCAGTTTGCCGGGGATGCCCATGGCCACGCGCCCGTAGGGATCCTCCGGATTCCCGGATTCGTCGATCCATTCGTTGTGTCGCCGCAGCTCCCACCACGGATAGCGGCGGATGAACGCGCCACCCAGGCCGATCTGACGGGAGCCCGGCAGACGCATGGCCTCCTGCCAGGGCGTGTTGCCCCAGCATCGGCCGTGCGGCGAGGCGCCGTAGGGCGTCTCAGGCGTGCTCATCTGCCAAATGCCATTGGCGCCGTATGTGTAGCCCGCCGCCCCGTTCAAAACCGTGTGATAGAAGCAGAGGCGCTGAATGTTCTGCCAGCACCGGCCCAGGATCCCCTCGTAATTCACCTCGGAATTGACCACGGGCATGCGGGGTTCGCGGTCCACGGACTGGCGCACGCATTCGATGACGTTGGGAACACTTTCGAGGTCGCCATGCCCGGTCTGCAGCATCTCGAAGTCCATGAGCGCGGGGTCTTCAACCTGTTCTCGGCCGTACTGGGTGGGATGAATCGAAATAAGGTTGTGGAAGCCGTCGACGGCGCGCACGTGCCGCATCACCTCCGTCCAGCCGTGCCGCTGGGCTTCGCGGTCCGCATCGGGGGTTTTGGACAAGTACCACGGCATCATCCCTTCGCCGCAAAGACACCAGGCCACGGGATAGGCGCCGTAGCGCGCGACGAGATAACGCCAGAAGCGCTTGATTTTCTCCTCGCCGATTTGCGGCAGGTAATACCCCCACATGCCGACGATGCAGGGCATCAGCCCGGACTGAACGAGATGGCTGATCTTCAGGTCCGCGTGATCGAAATACGCCGGGTTGACCGCGTCGAAGTTCTCCGTGAACGGGAACCCGGCTTCGTTCCGGCCGCGCGCATCCCACGCATCCATGTCGGGGTAGGGCCCGGCAATGATCTGAACGACGTTGAAGCCCTTCTCCACCCGGTCCGCCGCGAGTTCCTGGAAGCCCTGCGGCCAGTCCAGGCGCTTCGACAGGCCCATCCACCACGTGTCGCCCGTCCAGAAGAAGGGCGTGCCGTCCGCGTGCTCAAAGTGGCGTCTGTCCGCCGCCACGCGAATGCGGCCATGCTGCAGGAGCGGGTTCTTGCCGGGGTACGGCGTGACTTGAATGGTTCCCCGCTGCCCGTGCAATCCGGCATCCTGGGGGTTTGACGACTGTGTCTCGAAGTGATATTCCCCCGGCGCCGCCGCAGAGAAACGCACCTTCCACACGTTGTCCCCGGCCCAGAATGCGGGCACCGCAATGGATGCCCCGGAGGGCGGCGTGAAGACGGCCGTCATCTCCACCGCATTGTACGGGTCCGCATAGGCTGCCGACGAGCGGAAACTGAGTTCAATCAGACAATTCATGAGCGCGAGGAATTCCATGGCCGGTGTGTCCTTCCGCAACGGATGAGTGGGCAAATGTTCTCTCTCCGGCAGTATCTTCCTTTGCCGAGGCGCAATCAAACCGGCATCCTTCCCAAGGTTCCATAGTTTTCTTAGCCCTTGACGTTTTAGCGGAACTCTGCTAGGATGAGTAGGTCCTGTATTAACGTTAATATTCCCGGGGATGGACTGCCGCAGCAGGACACGTGATGTGCACGGACTAATCTTCAGCGGTGGTGCCGGGAACGTTGAAAGGAGTGGAGTGCCATGTCCAAGACGTCGAAAGGTTTTACGCTGATCGAGTTGCTGGTCGTGATTGCCATTATCGGCATTCTGGCCGCCATCCTGTTGCCGGCCCTGGCGCGGGCGCGGGAAGCGGCGCGGCGTTCGTCGTGCCAGAACAACCTCAAGCAAATGGGGTTGGTTTTCAAGATGTATGCGAATGAGTCGAGCGGGCAGTTGTACCCGCCGGTCTCTCAATACCACATGGAGAACAACGTGTGCGTGCCGATCGGGGGCTTCGATGCATCGCCCGCGGGCACCGCGTTCTATCCGGAGTATCTCTCGGATGTGAACGTGCTGGTTTGCCCGTCGGATTCCTCGGGTAATCCGATTGCGAACGGCGAATGGCTCAAGGATGGAATCAAGGGGAATCCCGTGGATCCGTGCCGCTTCTACTCGTTCTCGTACAACTACTTCTCCTGGGCGATAACGGACATTGTGTATCTTGCGGACCCGAGCCAGCGCAACGATCCCGCGATTACGGAAGTCACCGTCTACAATTATCTTCACCCGGACTTCATGGCAGGCTTCTCACAGATCCTGACGGACCTGGGGACCTGGCACGGCGGCGGCAGCGGGAAGTTCTTCAACGAGGACCTGGATGCGAATGGCAAGGCGGTCTATCGCCTGCGTGAGGGGATCGAACGCTTCTTCATTACGGATATCAACAATCCGGCGGCGTCGACCCTTGCGCAGAGTGAACTCTTCATCATGCAGGACGATGTGCAGTCGGCCAATCCGAGCATGATGAATCACGTTCCCGGCGGATGCAACGTGCTGTACATGGACGGACACGTGGGTTTCGTGAAATACCCGACGGACACGCCGGTCTGCCGCGCGTGGGCATGCCTGATGTCCGCCTTGATGGGCTAGCGATTCAGAATTCACAGATGGCCGAAATATATGGCGCAGGCGTTGAGCCTGCGCCATTGTTTTGGCGCCTGGGATTGACCAGAGAAACGGTGAGTGGGACCGCAGTCGAAGGCAGGGACGCAGGTCCTGCGGGCATGCGTGTGAAAGGAAAGGCACATTGCCTGAAGAAGACCACGCGTGGGGAAGTGGGGAAGGCGCACGGGTGATTTCCACTCTGTATCGGTCGCGGTGGGAGGTGTGGAAGCCGGCAGAATCCGGGGGCAAATCGGGGCTTGACGCCGTATATGGTATATGATAGGCTACGGGCTGCACAATATGTAGATGGAG
>CAILVY010000078.1 GCA_903837785.1 Candidatus Hydrogenedentota bacterium | reverse complement strand
TCGGGGGCAGCGGCTGCGGTAAGACCACTCTCTTGAAACACATGTGCGGCCTTCTCAAGCCAACTTCCGGCCAGATCGTCTATCAGGGCAAGGACATCGTCGGGCTCGAAGAAGACGAACTCGCCATGATGCAGCGCAACATCGGCATCGCCTTCCAGTCCAGCGGCCTCTTGAACTCCATGACGATCGGAGATAATGTCGCGCTCCCCCTCCGGGAATACGGCAACATCGACGAGGACCTGATCCAGGCCGTGGTCCGCATGAAGCTGAGCCTGGTCGGCCTTTCCGCCGCGGAAGATCTGATGCCGGCCGAGCTCTCCGGAGGCATGCGCAAACGGGCCGGCTTGGCCCGCGCTATCGCCCTCGACCCGCCCCTCCTCTACTTTGACGAACCTTCCGCCGGGCTGGACCCGATCATGGCCTGCGGCCTGGATGAGCTCATCCTCGATCTCAACCGGCTGCTGGGGATCACTTTTGTCATCGTCACGCACGAATTGGATTCCATCCGGAAAATTGCGGACCGCATCCTCATGCTGGATCGCGGCCGAGTCATCTTCGACGGAACGCTCGACGAAGTTGAACATACGGAAGTTGAACGCGTGCGCCAGTTCTTCGAACGGCGCGCCGATGAGTTTATATCCCAACGGAACATCTGACGAATAAAGGACCCGCGTTGTGGCAACACGAATGCAGAAGATGAAGGTGGGCGCCTTCCTGATCATGTGCGTCTCGCTGGCGGTGTCCGGGGTCATCCTGATCTCGGGGCTCTATCAGGAGCGGGGACTCCCCTACTCCATCGAGTTCAGCGAATCGGTCCTCGGACTTTACGAGGGAGGCATCGTGCAGTATCTCGGCGTGCCCGTCGGCAAAGTAACGAACATCCGTGTCACCCCGAACAAGCGTGCCCATGTCGACATTATGGTCAACCCCGAGAAAGTCACGCTGCGCGAGGGGGTGGAAGGCCAATTGGTCCTCTATAGCCTCGCCACCGGAACGATGTGCATCCAGTTGTCCGGCGGCGAGCCCGATGCCAAGGCGCTCCCGCCGGGCGCCGATATCCCGACGCGTCCATCCATCATCACCGCCATCAGCACCCGCGTCGAGTCCATCATCGAGGACCTCTCCGCGATGATCGAGCGCTTCAGCGCCGCCACGGTTGGCCTGAAGGAGCGCGACCTCACGGTCATGGTCGAACAACTCCACTCCGTCCTCGACGACGGCAAGCAACTCATGCAGAACGGAAATGATTTCGTCGGCGAGGCGAAGAAAGCCGTCGGCAATCTGCAGGGGCCGATCGAGGATTTCGGCGCGTTGAGCAAGGATGTCCGAAAACTGGCCAAGAACGTGGATCAGCTGGTGGCCAGCATCCGAGGCAAGGTTGACAAACTTGAAGTGGGCGAACTCCAATCCAACCTGAACAAAGTCATGGAAAACATCAGCCGCGTCTCGGAACAGTTGAACAAGACCCTCGCCCAGTTTGAGAACTTGTCCACGAACGCCATTCACGAAGTGGACAACGTCCAGTACTCGATCAAGACCTCCCTGGAAGAAATCACAAGTGCCTTTGAGGATTTGCGCGCCCTCGCCGAACAACTGAAGGAAGATCCGTCCGCCATCGTGCGCGGCAAGGCCAAAGTAAAGGAAATGTTGAAATGAACCTGAATCGAACGCTGCTTTTCCTGGCACTGACCGCCTCCCTTTCGGGATGCCTCTTTCCGTTGAGCGTGACGCCCACGCGCCATTACATCATCGACCCCAAGCTGCACATCGAGCCGGCTGAAACGCTCGATCTGACGCTGGGCTTTCGGCCGTTGGCCGTGGCACAACCCTATGACCGCCGCATGGCATTCGTAGCCCCCAATCACCTCCTGGGCTATCGTCCCCACGAGGAATGGGCCGAGAAGCCTGAGGATACGGCCACCCGCGCCATCGCCGATGCCCTGATTGCCACGAAGCGATTCAAGGACCTCGGCGATGCCTCGCACATGGCGCGGCCCGACCTCATGCTCACCGGGGAGATTCGAAAGTTCCACGAAGACCGCACCGGCGCTCGCCCCATGGCCGTCGTCGAAATGCGCCTGGAGTTGCGCGAGGCGCGCGGCAATGCCGAGCGCTGGGCGGACACGCTGCACGCGGAAATTCCGATCGAGGGCGGACTCAAGGCCAAAGGGAACGCCGTGGCCGCCGCGATGACACAGGCGCTCGCAGAAGTGGCCGAAAAGGCCGCAGCGGGCATTTCCAGGGCCAAGTAATGACCCCGTCCGGGGAAAGGCAGATTCATGGGTGAGTTGATTTACACGTTCGCCAGCATCGCTTCCCGCCACAATCAAGGCGAAACCTGCATCCACGGCATGCGGCTCCTGGCCGAAACCCTGCATCCCCTCGGCGTGAAAATCACCTGGATCATGTCGCCCGAATCCGCCCGCCTGGCCGCGCGCGAAGTTACGGAATGGCATAACGCCCATGGCGACGACGTGGCCGTGGCACAGCCCGGCCTTTCCCTGAACACGGGTGACCACACGGGGTCCCTGGAAGAGAAGATAGCCCGCTTTGCCAAGGTCAAAGAAGGCGTTCATCAGGCCCTGCCGTGGGCCGACCTCACCATTGCCGCCGGACACACCGATCCCGACATCGTCCGGGTCTGCGATGCGCTCGGTTTCGAGGGACTCTGGGGGTTCTGTTGGGAGCAAACCGAAGTGGACGACATCACGGACCGGGGTTGCCCCTGGGGCTTCTACTTCATGGACCCCGCAGACCGGCTACGGCCTGCCCAGGGGAAAAGCGTCGTTGCTATGGAATGGACCGCCCGCGACCTGCTCAACAGTTTCCACAGCGGCAATCCATGCCTCTACTCCAGCGACCCGAACGACGTGGCACGCGGCGGCCTTTGTTCCTGGGAACAGATCGACTATTACAAGGGCTTGGCCGACAACTACTTGCGAAATACCCGCTATAACGATCAGGTCTTCCTGCTCCAGCATCAGGAGGCGCATGAAATGGAGCGCCACGAAGGTTGGCTCTGCTACACGGAGGAAGACATCCGCGAGTCGGCCGTGATTCTGCGCGAGTTTGTGAAGCACCTGCAACCCCATGCTCGCATGTTGTCGCTCGCCGACGCGGCCCGCGCCTATCGCTCCAGGAACATGCACACCGCCTCCTCGTACATGCTCTGGGACTACATCCCCCATCCCCGTCCCAATCCCAGCTATGCCTGGAACCTCTGCCCCGGACCCTGGCCCCGAACCTTCCTCTATTACGACCGCGGCGCACAAATGATTTTTGTCGACGGCCAGGTTCAGCCAGTCTGCATCCGGAATTATCAACGTGCCTGGGACGACCTCCGCTTCTACGCCGAACCGGTGATACCGCGCGCCCGCCTTCTGAGCAACACCCAGTTCACCTGGAGCCGGGAGATCGAAATATCGGTGGACAGCCCGTGCGCAATGCCTTATGGCTGCACGCTTTGGGGCGATTACAGCCTGTATCAGATCGTGGACACGCCCGGCCTCATCGAAGGCAAAATCCTTCCCCATGAGCTGCTCTTCCTCCGCTTCGACCTCCGCCCGGGGCAGAACCGCTTCCACGTCCGATTACAGGGCAAGTAGCTCCCGAGGCCTGACGCACCGAAGAACCTATTGAGGCGGGAAACTCCTTCCTGAGCACGCCGACCGCCCTCCGCCCGCAGGTGCGTGTGGGCGATGGCGGTGTGCACAGAATCTGGAATAGCGCCGGAACCGCGCGTGTTCCCCCTAGCGAAGCCCGGTGGGGGCAATATTTTACACGTTTGTGCTCCAGGGTCTGTGGGAGGGCCACAGGCCAATAAGATGAGTCTAGGGCAGTAATGAACTCGGAAGGAGATCATTATGAAGAGAACACGTTGGATTCTGGGCACATTATGCTGTGCCGCGCTGCTGTTGGCCGCCGGCTGCCAAACCTTTCCGGATGCGCGGGGGCTGAGCGTCAGTCCGGTGCTTCCAAAAGAGAATGAACAGATTGTTCGGGACCAGGTGCTGATTCTGGTTGACTCGTCAGATTCCGTCTGCGTTTCAGGGGCTTTCTGCTACGAGAAGGAACTCGCGCGCGCGTTCGTCGGCGCCCTGCCCGACGGTACTTACGAAGCGGGCCTGACCTTGTTCGGAGGGGTGCCGGAATCCCAATGGAAGAAGCACGCTTCCGCTCCCTTTGACCGCCAGGCCCTGGCCAGGAGCGCCGCGGACTTGAAGATGCTCGGCGGGTATACCCCCCTCGCGGGCGGCGTCAAGAGCTTCGACAAGGAGGTGCGCGGCAAGACCGGGCGTAGTGCGCTCCTCGTCTTCTCCGACGGCGAGGTCTGCAACCGCAACCGCGTCTTGAAGGCATGCGAAGCACTCAAGGCCGCTCACGGAGGAGAACTCTGCATCTTCACCGTGCATGTCGGCAAGTGCACCTGCGGGAAGAAGCTCATGCAGGAGATGGCTTCCGTCAACGGCTGCGGCAAATATTACGACGGGGAAACCCTCAACTCCGCCGCGGCAATCCAGGGACTCGTGCGCGATATCATGTTCGGCCCCAAGGAACCCGCGCCCGCGGCGCCCGGTCCCAAAGCCTCACGCACGAAGATCATCCTGAACAACGTCCTCTTTGACTTCGACAAGTCCGTGCTGAAACCAGAAGGCAAGGCCGAAGTGGACAAGCTCGTCGGCGAAATGAAGGCGCACCCCAAGGACACCGTCGTGATCGAAGGGCACACGTGCGACATCGGGACCGATGAGTACAACATGGGGCTCGGACAGCGCCGTGCGGACTCCGTCAAGACTCACATGCTGCAAGGAGGGATTGACGCCGGACGCGTGGCGACGAAGAGCTACGGCGAGTCAAAACCTGCGGTGGCAAACGACTCCGAGGCAAACCGCAAACTCAATCGCCGTGCGGAGTTCAACATCACCCTCGGCCA
This sequence comes from Candidatus Hydrogenedentota bacterium, assembly GCA_903837785.1. Lineage (GTDB taxonomy): Bacteria > Hydrogenedentota > Hydrogenedentia > Hydrogenedentales > CAILVY01 > CAILVY01. Next base: position 9,244 of record CAILVY010000078.1, on the reverse strand, counting down.
GGAATAAGCATTTTCCCCACAGCTTGGGACGTCCCGGCGCCTTCCGCGCCGGGACCTTCTTTTCCTGGAGCCTAATTGCTGCTCGGTTCTTCCGGATACAGGCAGTCGAAGAGCCGTTCCTCGTCCCCGGTGTACAGCAGTTCCGCGTCCACCTGAAGGGTTTCTTCGACGCTCAAGGGAAGGAATTTCCCCTCGGCGCGCGCGTACTCCAGGCCGTCCGCGTCCACAATGACGGCCTTGGCATGCACCAGGCGCCGATGCGCCTGCACCACCTCGGCGCACGTAATCAACGGCACGTCAGCAGGCACCCGCCGCAAGTAGCGAACATTCAGCTCCCCCGTCACGCAAAAGCGGTGAAAGGAGCGGCACGCCGCCCACGCCATGGCCTCGTCTAGGGCCGCCGCCACCACGCCGCCGTGCAGCGTGTTGGGATACCCGCAATGATGATCCTTCACCCGCAACGGGGCCTTCACCACGCCATCTTCCACGTAGAACCGGGTTTGCAGCCCGGCCGCGTTCTCCACCCCGCACACAAAACAGGTCGGGGAATTCGGCAAATACTTCTTCGCTGACATGACTTCGCCTTCTCCCTATCGCGGCAAGTCCGGCTCCATCCACTTGGGACGCTTGCGCTCCGCCCGGCTGCCGCTGTTTTCCCGTAACTGCCGCTTCTCATCCACCGCCTTGCGCACCCGGTTCACGTCGCTTTCTTCCGTCTTCTTCGGCCGGATCCGCGTGCGAATATCGCGGATCGCTTCCGTGCACTGCATATCGAGCTTCGTCAGGCACGCCTGACACAGCCGCTTGGACACACTGAGCGCCGGCGCGCCGCACTGCCCGCATTTCACCGGATTGCCCAACGCCACGTTCTCGATTCTGCCCTGGCCCAACATCCGGAGCACACAGGCCGGCTCCACTTCCGCGGCTTCCGACACTTGTTCCACATTCAGGCCGGGATTCTTGCGCAGGGCCTCCCGGATGCGCAGGAAATCGGCCTCCTCCTCCGCCTCACACGCCGTGCACACCTCGCTTTGAAGCGACGCGAACAGCCGTTCGCAACGGACACAAGTCTTCATTTGCAGTTTCATGGCGCTACCCCTTGCGCGCGTGCACGATTACTTTCTTCAGTGCGGAAACCACTTCGTGAATGTTCTTGTCCGACAACTGCGGGTGCAGCGGCAACGAGAGGATTTCATCGGAAGCGCGGGTGGCCTCCGGGTAATCCTCGGGACGCATGCCCAGCACTTCCCGGTAGTACGGATGCAGATGCAGGCCGTAGAAATTGACGGAAGTGCCCACGTTCTCGCGGCGCAGATCATACGCCAGCTCGTCGCGCGTCCGCTTCAACCGGTCGAGCCGCAGCCGGATGATATAGAGATGCCAGGCGTGTTCCACTTCCGGCAGCGCCTCCGGCAACACAATCTCGTCCACGTCCGACAGGACGGCACTGTACATGTGTGCAATCCTCCGCCGTGCCGCCATGAAACCTGCGAACTTCTTCAGTTGCGCAACGCCCATCGCCGCGCCCACGTTGTTCAAGCCGTACTTGAAACCAGGCATTACGACCTGCGGCGGCGTCGCCACCGCGCTCCGGCCATAGCGGTCCCAGGCGGCCACCGCCATGCCGTTCGTCGCCAGCAGCCGAAAACGTTCCGCCCGTTCCGGATCCTTCAGCGTGATGGCGCCCCCTTCCATCGTCGTAATGTTCTTGATCGCGTAGAAGCTGAAACACGTCATGTCCCCGTAGGCCCCCACCGGCGTGCCCTTGTACGCCGCTCCGAGGGCATGGGCCGCGTCTTCCACCACGGGTATGCCATGCTTGCGTGCCACGGCGTAGATCGCGTCCAGGTCGCAGGGATGTCCCGCGAGGTGCACGGGCATGATGGCTTTTGTTCTCTCCGTAATCGCGCGTTCGAGAGACTCCGGAGTCATGTTCAGAGTCTTGGGATCCACATCCGTGAACACCACTCGTGCGCCCATGTTAAGCACAGTGTTGCCCGTCGAAGCCCACGTGATCGGCGACGTGATGACCTCATCCCCGGCCTTCACGCCCATCTCAATCAGGCACAGATGCAGCGCGGCGGTGCAGGAACAGAGCCCGACCGCAAGCGGCGCGGAGACGGCGTCCGCCAGGCTCCGCTCGAAGATTTTGATTTGCGGCCCGGAGGTTAGCCACCCGCTGCGCAAGGCTTCGATCACCGCGTCCTCCTCCTCCTTCGCAAGGCAGGGCTTGCTCAGGGGGATGAAGCGGGCCGCCACGGGTTCACCGCCCTCGTCCACGGGCAATTCCATCAGCCGCTTCATGCGCGCCACGTTCGTGAATTCGCTGCCGAAGGGATCGATGTCCTGCTCTTCAAGACAAGTGCGCAGTTCCTGTACCCCCTCGTCAATCGACCACTGGCAGTAGAATCCGAGCCGTTCGCGAATCTTCGCAAATTGCACCCGGAAGTTCCGCTGATCGTCATCGTCCTTGGCGACCTCGACCTGCACGCCCGGGAAATGCCGACCGACCCGCTGCGCCAGGTCCAGGATGCGCGTGTTGTAAACGTCCGAACCGACGTTGAAGACCTCGCCGCTCACGTGTTTTGCGGGCGCTTCCAGCAGGACGTTCATGCCCCGCGCCGCGTCGCGCACGTGCACAAAAGGACGCCACTGATTGCCCCCGCCCCGAACCACGATCCGGCCCTGCCGGATTGCCGTCGCAACCATCTGGTTGATGGCGAGATCGAAGCGCATGCGCCGCGAATAGCCGAACATGGACGCCATGCGCGCGATCGTTGGCTCGAAATGCTCGCTGCGCATCTGAAGCAGCGCGCGCTCGGCCTGAAGCTTCCCCCGGGCAAACGTCGAGATGGGATTCGCGGGACTCTCCTCGTCCAACAGCTCGAACACGCCCCGGCCATAAACCATGCACGAGGAGGCGAACACGAAGCGCCGCACGCCGCACTGCACCGCCTTCTTCGCCAGTTCCAGCGTGCTTTCGAAGTTGACGTCCATCGCCATCTCGGCGTCCAGCTCGCACGAGGGATCGTTCGACAGGCTCGCAAGATGAATCACCCCCTCGATTCCCTCGAGCAGGCCCGGCGTTTCCTGCAAGCGGCGAATATCGCCCGGCACGACCTCGCAACGTTCATTCCCGGCCAGATCCGACAAGGCGTCTTCCCCGAAGCAGAAACGGTCAAACACACGGACCGTGTGCCCCTGACCCAGCAGTTTGGACACCACCCACGTGCCGAGATAGCCGCCGCCGCCTGTTACCAGAACATGCATAATGAGTACTCCATCGATCGTGCCGAGTTGATGGCGGAAAGTATAGCAGTTTTCCTCCCGGCCCGGCCATGAAGCACCGCCCGTCCTTCGATCTCGCGTCGCCGTATCCGGCTCGGGTAAACTCCTCCCATGATTCGTCTGGGAGTTCACTTCGCGTGAAGACGGCGCCGGGACAGCTCGAATTCGAATGGCAGGAGCCCATGCCTGCCCCGGAAGCGCCTCGTCCGGAGGGGCCAAGCGCGGAAGCCGGGCCGGCGGTCCCCACGAAGCATGCCCTGAAGGCGGCCGTGGACGCCTTCCACCGCGACCTCGCCCAGCGCACCGGCATGCGTCTGCTCCTGCGCGTGACCGACAACAGTTCCACGATTATGGCCGTGAAACATCTTCCCTTCGGACGCGGCGCCAAACTCAGCCTGCATCACATGTTTCTCAGCGCGCCGCCTGACGTCCTTGATGCGCTCGCGGCCTGGGTCAAGAAGCCGCGGGGAAAACAGGGCGCGGCGCGCCTGAACGCGTTCATACGCGAGCGGCGGCACGAAATCCGCCCGGCAAAGCCAAGGGCTTCCGGAGTGAAAACCCAGGGAAGCCACTTTGATTTGAACGCCCTCTTTAACGCGATCAACCGCGATCATTTTGACGGAAAAGTGGAGGCGAGGATCACCTGGGGAGCCATGCCGAAAGGCGGCCGGCGGCGGTCGATTCGCTTCGGAAGCCATTCCGCCCGAACAAATCTCATCCGGATCCATCCCCTCCTGGATCAACCCTTCGTCCCGGAGTACTTCCTGCGCTATATCGTGTATCATGAGATGCTCCACGCCTTCATGGGGATTGGCGAATCGGACTCGGGACGCCGCCGGATCCATCCTCCGGAGTTCAAGCGCATCGAGCAGGCGTATCCCGGATACGAACGCGCCATCGCCTGGATGGAGGTCCCGGAGAATCTGCATCGCCTGCTTCGCACGCGGCGGCGCACTTGAACCAGCAGGTGATCCCCATGCCGGCACACAACCCAGCGAATGGAATCGGCTGATTATGCGAGGAACCTTCGGACAGTCCCTTGTACGCACCTCCCGCTACATTCTCCTTGTGCTGCTGGGATTCACCATCAGCATGGGCGTCGCCTTTGGCGTCGTCCGCTATCTCACGCGCGACCTCAGCATGGTTCCGGGCCTGGATCCCATGCAGGTGGACCAAGCAGCGCAGTTGCGCCATGCCTCAAACACCTTGCTGCAATTGTTCGGCGCGTATCTCGACGAAATAGCCCTGGATGCCCAGGCCCTGAAACCCGGCGCACGGCAATGGATCGCGCGAGGCTTCTCCCCTAAATTGAACGAACTCCGGAATGTACTGGACAACGACGCCCTGATGGAACTGCCGCCCTGCCGGCGATTGGCGGCCGCCGCGGAACGCGCGGCAAACATGGCGGCGCACCCCGAAGACCAGGCCTTGCGCCGGCGCACGGCCGAGGACATCCTGAAGGCGGCCCAGGAAACGGAGGCCTACCTCGTCGCGAACAATCTCACCCCCTATCTCACGGAAGCGCCGCAGAAGGCGCCGTTCCGGCTCTAGGCCGCTCCGTGCGTCCCGCACGCGATGCGGGAGATGCCCGCCAGATCGTTGACGAAGTGAATGTCCACGAACCCTGCCCGCTCGAGCAGGAGCGAAACCGCGTCCCGCTGTCGCTCGCCGATCTCGATCGCCAGCAGGCCCCCAGGCACGAGGTGCTGCGGCGCCTGAAGAATGAGCCGCCGGATCACTTCGAGGCCGTCCGGTCCCCCCAGGAGCGCGCGCGGATCCTCGTGCAGCCGAATCACGGGAGAAAGGGCGTTCCACTCCACGCTTTCCACATACGGCGGGTTCGAGACAATCGCATCGAAAGTCTCTTCCGCACCGAGGGGAGAGAACAGATCGCCCTCCCGCAGTTCCACCGCTACGCCGTGCCGTAGCGCATTCTTCCGCGCGACGGCGAGGGCTGCCGGGTTCAAATCAGTCGCCGTGATGTGTGCGCCGGGGATGTTCTTGCCCAGGGCAATCGCAACACAACCCGTGCCTGTTCCGAGATCCAGGATGCGCGGCGCGGGCTTGGGAGACTTCTTGAAATGCGCAAGGGCGGCTTCGACGAGATGCTCCGTCTCCGGACGCGGCACGAGCAGCGGCTTTTCGACGATGAACTCCAGGGAGAAGAACTCCCACTCGCCGCTTATGTAGGCGATGGGCTCGCAGCCGAGGCGTCGCTGCACGAACTCTTCAAAGCGAGGAACCGCCAGTTCCTCCCGCAGGCAGGCCAGAAGCCGTGAACGAGACATCCCCGCGGCATGCGCCATGAGCAATTCCGCGTCGAGCCGCGGCGTCTCCGTCACGATCGCCAGCCGCTGGGCCGCCTCATGGAGACGTTGCGCCACGCTGGACATCAGCTGAGGTCGGCGAGTTTCGCCGCGCGGTCCGCGGCGCTGAGCGCATCGATGATCGCCTGGATTTCCCCCTCGACCGCGCGATCAAGATTGTACAGGGTCAGGCCGATCCGGTGATCCGTCAGCCGGTTCTGCGGGAAATTGTACGTGCGGATGCGCTCGCTCCGGTCTCCGCTGCCCACCTGGCTTCGGCGGTCTTCGGATCGTGCGCTGGCCTCTTCATGCTGCTTCAGATCGAGCAGGCGCGCCCGGAGCACCCGCAGCGCCTGTGCCTTGTTCTTGAATTGCGACTTCTCGTCCTGGCACGTCACCACGAGCCCGGTCGGCTTGTGCGTCACGCGCACGGCCGAGTCCGTCGTATTCACGCTCTGCCCGCCGTGTCCGGTCGAACGATAGACGTCGAATTGCAGATCGTTCGGGTCGATATGGATTTCCACCTCTTCCGCTTCCGGCAGCACCGCCACGGTTGCCGCGGACGTGTGTATGCGGCCCTGCGCCTCCGTGTCCGGCACGCGCTGCACCCGGTGGACGCCCCCCTCCCATTTTAATTGGCTGAAGACGCGGGTGCCCGAAACCTGGAACGTGATTTCCTTGTACCCGCCAAGGTTCGTCGGGCTGGAATTCAGCACTTCCAGCTTCCAGCCCTTCAGTTCGGAAAAACGCGAGTACATGCGAAACAGATCCGCGACGAACAGGCCCGCCTCTTCTCCCCCCGTGCCCGCCCGGATTTCCACGATCGTGTTCTTCTCGTCGTTCGGATCCGTCGGCAGCAGCAGGACCTTCAGCTCCTGCTCAAGCTCGGACAAAGACGCGCGGAGCTGGTCCCGCTCTTCCTGGGCCAGCTCCAGCATCTCCGGATCTTTTTCCGTCGACAGCACGTGTTCCGCTTCGTTCAGATGCCGTTCCTGGCCTTCATAACGCCGGAAACACGAAACCACGTCGGCAATTTCAGAATGGGCCTTGGCGCACTTGCGGTAAGCGTCCGGGTCTGACGCCACTTCCTGCGTCGACATGGACTCCGTCAGCCGCTCGGACTTCTCAGCGATCGCGAGAAGCTTCTCGCGCATGAGTTTATCCATGCGGGACTATTCGGCCTTCCGCTGCTTCGTGTACTTCCTCTCGAAGCGCTCGACGCGCCCTTCGCTGTCCACGAACTTCTGCTTGCCCGTGTAGAACGGGTGGCAGTTCGAGCAGATTTCCACGTTGATCGCCGGCTTCGTCGAGCGCGTCTCAAACGTGTTGCCGCACGCGCACTTTACCGTCGAGGTCACATAATCGGGATGGATGCCTTCTTTCACCTGTCTTCTCCTGTTCACTGTGTCTGCCGCAAACACACGAACGCCAACGCGACTTCATCCTTGGGTTCTGCTTCGCGTCCAGGATGGCTATCTAACGCGATGACGTGGGGTTACGGCTCGATAACGGAGTATAGCACGCAGCCGCGCCCCCCTGCAAATATCAGAACCGGATCTCGAAGCCCACGCACAAGTGCGGTTCCAGCGGGTGTTTCTGGAGTATTTCGTATTGCTCCCTGATGAGCGGCCACTCTTCGGGAAGGCAGGCCCCGTAGAGATACTCCACCGCGATGTGCGCCCGGAGCAGTTCCTCCGCAATGCCCGCCGGCGGCTTCATCCGGAACCGATAATGCCGCCCAATCTCCTTTAAACCGATTCTGCGATAGAAGCGCTGCGCTGTGCGGTCCTGGCTCCAATACTCGAGCCGGCGAAACCCTTTGGCCTTGGCATCCTCGATCGTGGCATCGATCAGGCGCCGGCCGAGATTCTGCCCCGAATACTCGGGCAGCCGCCCCAGTTCCAGCACGTATCCGCCCAGACTGTCCTTCAGGAAGCAGAATTCCCCGATTGCAGTCTCGTACTGGGCATCTGTGAGTCCGACGATCCTCCCGTCCAGCAGCGCCACGAGCCGCGTCGACACATGCCCTTCATAGGCCGGACGCTCCTGGATCGTGTAGTTCCAGGAATGGGATTGGCTCAGGATGATGGCATGCACCCGCATCCACTCGTCCCGGTCCTCATCCCGATATTCGCGTATTATGACGTCCATTGCTCGTGCCAAACCGCTCCGTTGCCCGAAGCACTATAGCACGGAGAAACCCCGAATGAGGAATGCCGTTTCGGCCGTTGCGGCGCTTGCCCAATCGCGTCCAGGCCTCAGGCCTTATGGCCCCAGACCCCAGACCCCATCCCTCACACTCCGCTCCGCTTCATCAACTCGCGCGCGATAATGAGCCGCTGTATCTCCGAGGTCCCCGCCACGATAGTCCCTGCCTTCGCGTCGCGATACAGGCGCTCGATGCCGTACTCGCGCATGTAGCCATAGCCGCCGAAGATCTGGACAGCCTCCGACGCGACGCGCACCCCCATTTCCGTTGCGTAGAGCTTCGCCTGCGAGGCCTCCGCACTGCACCGGACGCCCTGATCGCAAAGCCAGGCCGCCTTGTGCGTCAGGAGCCGCGCGGCCTCGATTTCAACGCTCATGTTCGCCAGCTTCGCCTGGATCATTTCAAACAGGGCCAGCGGCTGGCCGAATTGATGCCGCTCCTGCACGTACGCGAGACAGCGGTCCAGCGCGCATTGCGCCGCGCCCACCCCCAGCGGCGCGCCCACGGCCCTCTCCATATCCAGTCCGCCCAGCAGCATGCTCATCGCGCCGTGCTCTTTGCCGACGAGATTCTCGACGGGCACGCGGCAATCGCTGAAGAAGATCTCGGCCGTCGGCGATCCGTTCATGCCCATCTTCTTGAAGGGCTGCCCGACCGAGAAGCCCGGAGTCCCCTTCTCCACAAGGATCAGGCTGAGCCCGTGCGGGCCGGCTGCGCGGTCGGTCCGCACGTACACAAGGAAGACTTCCGATACGGGCGCATTCGTGATGAACGTCTTGCTGCCGTTGATCACATAATGGTCGCCCCGCCGTTCCGCAGTGCTTCGCATCGAAAGCACGTCCGATCCGGCCCCGGGTTCCGTCATGGCGATCGAGAAGATCTTCCGCCCCGAGGCCAATTCGGGGAGATAGCGGCGCTTCTGCGCCTCCGAGGCGTTTCGAACGAGGTTGTGCCCGCACAGCGCGGACGACACCGTGTAGCTCATCGCCGTGGCGGCGCAGGCGTATGCGATTTCTTCCATCACAACGCAGAACGTGAGAATGGACTGCCCCACGCCGCCGTACGCCTCCGGAATCAGGATGCCGAGAAGGCCCAACTCCCCCATCTTCCTGAACGTCTCGAACGGGAAGCGCCCTTCTTCATCGATAAGCGATGCCAGCGGCGTAATCTCGTTCCGGGCGAAGCGCCGCGTCATTTGCTGGAACTCGATTTGTTCCTCGCTCAGGCGAAAATCCATGCTGCGCGTCTCCTGCGCGGTTTCGACGGACCGTGACGCCGCGATCCAGGCCGTAATTCATACCGCCTCCACGACGGCCGCCACCCCGAGCCCGCCGCCGCCGCAGAGCGTTTGGATGCCGTACTTCCCGCCGCTCCGTTTGAGATGCCGGACCATTTCCCCAAAATAGAGCACGCCCGAGGCCCCGATCGGATGGCCCAGGGC
>CAILVY010000077.1 GCA_903837785.1 Candidatus Hydrogenedentota bacterium | reverse complement strand
TCACCTTCGCCCTCGCCTTCACCTTCGCCCTCGCCTTCACCTTCGCCCTCGCCTTCACCTTCGCCCTCGCCCTCACCCTCGCCATCGCCCTCGCCCTCGCCTTCGCCTTCGCCTTCGCCTTCACCCTCGCCTTCACCTTCGCCCTCACCCTCACCCTCACCCTCACCTTCGCCTTCGCCTTCGCCTTCGCCTTCGCCTTCGCCTTCGCCTTCGCCTTCGCCTTCACCCTCGCCTTCACCCTCACCCGAGGACTCGCCCATGAGGCAAAAGGCAAGGTCGGGTCCCACAGCGGTGAAGTCACCACCGGAATCAGAGAACAGGCATTGTCCGTCACCGACGTTTGAACTCATCCAAAGGAAGTAGCAGTCAGTACTGCCTCCGGTCGCCCGCACCGAGACCCAACCGCGCTCCGCCAGGAGCGCAGTCGGGAAGGCAGCGGTATAGCGATTGAGGGTCAATCCGGCGGACGGACCCTGCGTCAACACGCCGGCGGCTTCTGGCAGAGGCATAACTTCAAACTCGGCGAGCAGGCTGCCCGGGAGGTGTTCCACCGAGTCCGAGTAGAACGAAATCAGGAAAGACGCACTGTCTCGAGTGCACGCGGTGCCGCGATCACCCAACGCGGTTATGCCCCACCACGATATTCCATGGATCGCGGCATCCACGCCGGAGAAACTGTCGAACATCACATTTGAAGCGAGAACGTCGCTGAAGGATAACACGGCGAAGTCCGACAGGGGAGAAGGTGGCTGGCCGTATACGGTTCCCGCACCACACATGACAAGTTCACCCTCGCCTTCACCTTCACCTTCACCCTCACCCTCGCCTTCACCTTCGCCTTCACCTTCGCCTTCGCCTTCGCCTTCGCCTTCGCCTTCGCCTTCGCCTTCATTGCCGATGAGGAACTCATAAGCACCCATGTCTGGTGCAGTTCCCTGTGGCCGCGCCAGGCCATCCGCATCGACCGGAGGAGCGTCGGCGAGATTGGCCGCATCCACGCACGGTGACAGCGCCGTCAAGTGCAGATCGCCTGAAACCAGGCTGACAAAAAGGGGTGGGAGATTGATGTTCCCCGTTCCGCTGACACCTCCCTGCACATCTGAAAACGTGGCCGAGACGTTTCCGGACAGGGCGTCGACAGAGGGAATATCCGGAGAATTCCAGATGATGCTGTTCTTCAGATTCGCGGCGTGAGTCTGCAGGTCGCACAACACCGCGTCCGGAGCTGCATTCTCCGCGAAAGTGCAGTTTATGAATTCGGAGGAGGCGGAATTGGTCTTGGGGCCAGCAAAAACGGCGGCTCCTCTGAGAGTTGCGGAGTTCCCAATGAAGACGCAGTTTTCAAAGCGCGGCCAGCCAGGATCCAATGCCACCGCGCCGCCGTACTCCGCCGTATTGTTCCTGAACGTGCAGTTTCGGATCAGCGCTCCGGAGGACCGCAGGTACATGCCCCCGCCGTTGTACTGATTAAAGGCAGGTTCCGTACTGCCCCGGACGATCGTGAATCCGTCTATCGTGACCGTGGAATTCACGAAGAAACAACGGACCGCATACTCGCCGTCCACAATCGTCGGAGGAAGGGGAAACGCCCGCTCCTGCAAGGTTGTTTCCGTTCCAAGGAATCCGCCGTAAAGATCCACCGCCGCGTCCGCCAACAACACTGCGACATGGGCTCCCCCGGCTGCCCGGGTATACGTGCCTTGCGCAACCCATACTGAGCCGCCGGCCACCTCCGCCGCATTGATGCCTTCCTGGATGCTCGCAAACGCGGTTGCCCAAGTCTGGCCGTCGCGTACACCCGCCACCGGCGCCGAATTGACGTACCAGATGTCGCCCTCTCCTTCTCCTTCTCCTTCTCCCTCGCCTTCACCTTCCCCTTCACCTTCACCTTCACCTTCTCCTTCCCCGTCACCTTCTCCTTCACCCTCACCTTCTCCTTCACCCTCACCCTCACCTTCGCCCTCGCCCTCGCCCTCGCCCTCACCTTCGCCTTCGCCTTCACCCTCTGATGGAAGTACGTACTCATCGGCGCCAATATCATAGTCTGAACCGTCACCGCGTGGCTCGGCCACCGCGTCAAAACCGCGCGGATCCGCCTCGAAATCGTCCAGAACGACGCCGAACAGCCCATCGCTGGCATCGCGCCCCGCATCCACGCAGGGAGACTCCGGCTGTAGATGAATGTCGTCTGCAGATGCATCCACAAAGAGCGGGTCGGCATTCAGGTTGTTGTCTTCGGGAACGCCATAGCCGCCTTGCACATCGCAGTAGGTGATCACCGGCAGCGCGCTTCCGTCGTTGCTGATTTCGTCGGGGATATTCCCCCACAGGATGCAATTGACCACGGTTGCCGCCGAATTGAAGCCGTTGAAGAGCGCGCCTCCTGATGCGCTCGAATTGCCGGAGAAGGTGCACTGGCTGATGATCGGCGTGCATGCGCCAATGCTGGCGATCCCCGCGCCGGACGTCGTGGCCGTCTGTCCGGCGAAGCAGGAATTCACCACAACAGGTGAAGAACCGTCCGTGTTGCAGATCGCCGCACCGGACGACGCGGTGTTGTCCTTGAACAGGCAGCCACGCACCACCGGGGAAGCGCCACCTTCGTTGTCCAGGGCGCCTCCGGCCGTCATGGCATGATTGTCGCGAAAGGTGCAATGCAGGATGCTCGGCGAACATTGCCAATTGAAGAGGCCGCCGCCGCGTTCCGTGTGATAGCCCTGGTCCCCCGGGTCCGGCGTGGCGCTTCCCCCCGTAATCGTGAATCCATCCAGACCGGAATCCGAGTAGTAGGCAACGACGACATGATACGCGTTGGCACCCTGGCGCGCGGTGCTGCCATCGATTATCGTCTCATGGACTCGCCAGTTGCGTTCCGTCGACTGTTCTTCGGTGCCGGTGAAACCGCCGTACAGAAAGACGTGGTTCTTCAGTAACAGTGAGCCGGTCACTTCGGGACCGCCCAGGACCGGCAGGGTCCGGACCTCGCCATAGATGCCTTCCGCCACCCAGACGTCGCCCCCGCCGGCGTCCGCCGCGGCGTCAATGGCCGGCTGAATCGTGCGGAACGCGGTCTCCCATGCCAAGCCGTCCTCGGTCCCCGTCCCGTTGTCCTGATCCACAAACCAGACGCCGGGCAGACTCTTTGCCGTCCCTTCGCCGGCGCGCGTCGCTTCGGTGCCGGACGCAGCCAGAGCGGCCATGAGCACGAGAATACAGAGGAACGGTGCCCCCCTCTGCACGATGCGCGCCGGCAACGTAGTCCAGCTCTTGGAGAAACGATGGAAAATGAAAGAATCCAGTTTGTTCTTCATGGCTCCGCTCTCTCCCTCGCGACAGGTCAAGCCTGAATGCTTCCGATGGCGGATGTTCCTATGCTCAAGATATCGGCATTTCGCGGGGTGACTGCCCAGGACATATTCCGGCCCACGGCAGCACTGCCAAACGCCCGTGTCCACTACCGACACGGACAATTTGTGCTCCTCCCCACCCGTACTCCTCAACCACAGGCGAACCGCTTTTCAGGTCCGGATTCACTCTAACACGCCGCGTAATTTCGCGCAAGGGAAGTGCAGACGCGTCCGCGCCCGGCAAAGAAAGGACGCACGGCCATTTCCAAGAGGTCGGAGAATGGCCGTGCGCGTGAATTCGGAGTATCTAATGCAGGAGGACTTCAAGGCTTGACGGGCAAGGTTACCTGATCGCCGCTCTCTTCCGGCTTTCCCTCTTCGGGGGCGGCCTCGGGCGGGTTCTTGGGCTTGATCGTGGTCGTGCTCTCTTCCACTTTCGTGCCGAACGGCGGCACGTGGGTCAGCGCCTCCTTCACGTCCTCCGCGGCAACAACGGTCACCAGGCGGTCGCCGCGGCTTTGCCGATGGCTCTGCGTGCCTTTCATCGAGCGGATGGCACCCATCCCGATGAACTTGCCATCCAGCGTCAACACGGGCGAAGACAGCACATCGTTGGCCCGGTGCTGGCCGATCACGTAATAAGTTCTGGGTTTCTCGATGACGGTTTCGATGCGCTCCAGCAGCACGGAGTGCGCGCGCCGTGCCACCTCGCCAAGCTGGGTGATGATGGCAACGACATCCAGCAACTGCGGCTTGGCCACATTGGCCATATCTACGCAGGCCATGGGCTTGTCCGGCTTCTGCACCGGCCGCACGAAGGCCAGGTCGAGGTCCTTATCCCGCAGAACCACCTCCGCGGGCAATTCGGTGCTGTCGTGCAGTATCATCTTCAAGGACACGATCTTGCTCGTGGCTTCGCCGGGCAAGTCCTCATAGTCCGCCAACGCCGCCAGCGGATCGACCAGCATCAGCGAGAGCACGCTCACCCCCGTGGGGTCCACTACCGTGCCGTTCGCCCAGATTTCCTGCTCCTGTTCTTCCTGCCCAAACGAGACGCTGACCACCGCCTGAACCGTTATGACCGCTCCCTTGTTCTTCTCGAAGACTGTCCGCCCCTTGTCGGCCAGGTCATCCGCCGCCACGGGGACTACAGCCGCCAGGGCCAGCGCGAAGGCAAGGATAAGCGGAACCACGACTGAACGCATGCATTGCTCCTTTCCTGGAGGGTGATTCGTAAACACAGAGCCGAGACTATACTGAAGCCCGCCGGGCGATGTCCAGCTACCGGCGAAGACTGCATTCGCTCGGCCACTGGCTGCATGCGCTTGGGGGGGGCGATTGGGAATCGGGTTGCCCCGAGTGCTATACTCAAGGCGGTTTCTGGACTTTTTGGTTTTTCTGGAATTACGGGAATTGACCCGTCCAGCGCACCTGAGAGGGAAAAAGACACTCCTATGTTGAACCTGGCAGATTTGCTGGAGTGGTCGGCTGAACGACAGCCTGACACGACCGCTATTATATTTGAGGGCACCCGCATCAGTTACTCGGACTTGTTGGCCGCAGCCAAGCGCGTGGCCAATATGTTGCGTTCCAAGGGAATCGGACGCGGAGATGTTGTGGGCATGATGCTTCCCAACACCCCGCACTTTCCCATTGTGTACTACGGCATTCTGTATGCCGGAGCGGTGGCCCTGCCCATGAATCCCACCCTGCGGGGCCGGGAAATCGCCTATCAGGCAAGCGACGCCCACGCCAAGGCCCTATTCGTATGGAAAGACTGCGTGGAGGAGGCGGGGAAAGCCCTGGCGACGCTTCCGGATTGTCAGCACCTGGTGGTTGTGGAGCCCGGTCTGGTGCCCAAAACTCCCGCCATCGGCGAATCGTTCGTCGCGCTGCTGCTGGCCTCGGACACGGACTGCGAGATCGCGCAGACCGAAGCGGATGAAACGGCCGTCATCATCTACACCTCGTCGCTGGGGGGAAAGACCTTTGGCGCGGAACTGAGCCACTTCAACTTGTACAGCAATGCTTCGTCCATCCGGGAGCACATCCTGCGCTTTGACCCCGGCGACATTACACTCGCCGTTCTGCCGCTGTTTCACGCCTTCGGCCAAACCACGATGATGAACGTGCCCTTCCTCGGCGGCAGTACCGTGGTCATGGTGCCTCGATTCGACCCGCAGCAGGTGCTGCAAACCATTGTGCGCGAACGCGTCACCCTCATGTGTGTCGTGCCCACCATGCTGCATTTCCTCGTGAATGCAAAGAAGGAGGAGCGCTTCGACTTCTCCTCGGTCCGGTGCGTCACGGTGGGCGGCGCCAAGATGCCGGTTGACCTCGCCCAGCAAATGGAGCAACGCTTCCAGGTGACGGTCTTGGAGGGCTATGGCCTCACCGAGACCGGCCCGGTCGTCTCCTTTAATCGGGCGGGCATCAACCGCCTGGGCTCGGTCGGAAAGCCCCTGTGGGGCTGCCGGGTCCGGGTGCAGCGCGAGGATGGCACAACCGCCGCCCCGAACGAAATAGGCGAAGTCGTGCTCCGAGGCCACAACGTCATGAAGGGGTATCTGAACGCCCCGGAGGCCACGGCGCGCGTCATGGCCGGAGGCTGGTTTCACACAGGCGACTTTGGATACTTCGATGAAGACGGATATCTCTTCCTGACCGGGCTCAAGAAAGACATCATCATCCGGGCCGGACTCAACATCTACCCGTACGAAGTCGAAGGCGTGCTTGTCGAACATCCCAGCGTGGCCGAAGCGGCGGTGATCGGCGTGCCGGATCCCGTCCGCGGGGAAGAGCCCAAAGCCTTTCTCGTGCCGCGTCCCGGAAAGACGATAGACGCGAAGGAACTCGCCGCCTATTGCCGGCTGGAATTGGCTTCCTACAAGTGCCCGCGCACTTTCGAAGCCGTGTCCGAACTCCCCAAAGACGCTTCGGGACAAATCTTGAAGCACGTGTTGCGCGAACGAGGCTGATAATCTGCTATACTGAAGGCCAAGTAGGAAATAGCGCGCGCAGCCATGTCATTACTGGAAAAAATCGATAGTCCCGTTGACCTCAAGACCCTTACGATTCAGGAGTTGGAGCAGCTCACGCAGGAACTGCGCGAGGCCATCATTGACACAGTGAATCGGAATGGCGGCCATCTGGCCTCGCCGCTCGGCGTGGTGGAACTGACCGTCGCCCTGCACTGTGTCTATGAGGTGGGCGTGGATCAACTCATCTGGGACGTGGGGCATCAATGCTACGCCCACAAACTCCTGACCGGCCGGAGGGATCAATTCCACACCCTGCGCAAAGAGGGGGGGGTGAGCGGCTATCCCAAGATCGCCGAGAGCGAGTGCGACTGCTTCGGCACCGGGCACAGTTCCACCTCGATCTCGGCCGCGCTGGGCATGGCCATCGCCCGGGACCGCTTGAAGCAGGATCACCACGTGGTGGCCGTGATCGGAGACGGCGCCATGACCGGCGGCATGGCGATTGAAGCCTTGAGCCACGCGGGACACGCCGGCGTGGACATGCTGGTCGTGCTGAACGACAACGAGATGTCCATCTCGAAGAATACGGGAGCGCTCGCCCGCTACTTCAACCGCCTGATCATGGCGGGTTCGTACAAGCGCGCCAAGGAAGACGTCGGCAGCTTCGTCAAGGCGCTCATCGGCAACCGGATGACCCGGACGATTCAGGACCTGGAACGCTCCGTGAAAGGGTTTATCACGAAGGGCACCCTGTTCCAGGAATTGGGCTTCAACTACATCGGCCCGGTGGACGGACATGACCTGCCCCTGCTGATCGGTTGCCTGTCGAGCATCAAGGATATGCGCGGCCCCATCCTGTTCCACGTCCGGACAGAGAAGGGGAAAGGGCTGAAGGAGGCGGAAGAGGATCCGCAGAAGTACCACGGCGTGAAGCCCATGGCGGTCAAGCGGATTGACTGCGAAGGCGAACCGCTCCCCTCCCTGACGCGCACCGGAATGCCCCATGTCTGCACGTTTACCGAGGCGTTCGCCGAGGCGATGCTGGAAGCGGGCCGCGATGACCCGCGTGTCGTGGGTATTACCGCGGCCATGCCGACGGGCACGGGCCTCTCACACTTCGAGAAGGAGTTTCCCGACCGCTTCTTTGACGTGGGCATCTGTGAACAGCATGCCGTCACTTTCGCGGCCGGATTGGCGATTCGGGGAATGCGCCCCGTGGCCGCCATCTACTCTACCTTTCTGCAGCGCGGCTACGATCAACTGATTCACGACGTCTGCATCCAGCAGTTGCCCGTGATCTTCGCCATTGACCGGGCAGGCCTCGTGGGCGAGGACAGCCCCACACAGAACGGCACCTTCGACCTTTCGTTCCTGCGTTCAGTGCCCAACCTAAGCGTGCTGGCGCCCCGGGACGCGCTGGATACGCAGCTTATGCTCCGCTGGGCCTTGCGCCAGCCCGGGCCCGTGGCCATCCGCTACGCGCGCAGTTCCGCGCCCGCCATTGGCGAGGAGACCGGACGCGACGTTGCCCGGGGAGAGATCCTGCGGCACGGCGAGGATGCAATGTTCCTGACGACGGGTCCGGTCGCCGCGGCCTGTCTGGCTGCGGCGGATTCGCTTGCCGCCGACGGATACAGCGTGGGGGTCGCCGATGCCCGCCATGTCAAACCGCTCGACGCCGGCCTCCTCAGCTTGCTTGCGGACCGCCCCATCATCACTGTGGAAGAGAATACGCTGATAGGGGGATTCGGCTCGGCCGTGCTCGAGCATTTCGCCGGCATCAACCGCCTGGACGGCCTGCACATCCTGAACCTGGGCATTCCCGACATCTTCAGCGAGCAGGCCACCCGCGAAGAACAACTCGCCCGGCACGGATTGGACGTGCGCGGCATTGCCGAATCCGCACGGGCATTTCTGCGGAATCAAGTTCCCCAAGCCGTGAAATAGATCGGCCAGCCTCCGGCGGCGACGTTTGCCGGGATCTTGCCAATCGCGCGAGGGAGAGCTGC
Source organism: Candidatus Hydrogenedentota bacterium (assembly GCA_903837785.1). Classification (GTDB taxonomy): domain Bacteria; phylum Hydrogenedentota; class Hydrogenedentia; order Hydrogenedentales; family CAILVY01; genus CAILVY01. Next base: position 34,501 of record CAILVY010000077.1, on the reverse strand, counting down.
CCGTGTGCCCTTCACAGCGATCTGCCGCTCGAATGGGCGCATCCGGCTTTGTGGTTCTGCCCTGTTCTTCTCGTCGGCAAAGAGCGGCCACCGCACATTTGACGTGTTCTTGTCCGTTTGCGCGTCTTCGCCGCGAATTGCTATGCTCCTTCTTCATTATGGTACAGAAGAACGGGTTTGGCGTTCCGCGGAGCGCACGGTGCGCAGCAGTGTGGCGCCGCACGGAAACCGAACGAAGCAGACGGGACAGGGAAGACGATGTCTGAAGGCAGCGAAGCGCCGCGGGATGAGTTATCGCGCGAGAGAAGCACCCGCTGGCGCACCTTCAAGTTCATCTCCGTTTTTGTCGTGTGCGTGCTCGCGCTGCTGACGGGCTACCGCTACGCGATCAACACCCGCGCGAACGACTGGTACCTTTACCAGGTGGCACACAACACCTGCTGGGTGCTGGCCAAGATCGGGGATTCCTGCGAGCTCGAAAGCCAGCGGGACAAGCTCGATCCGGCAGATGTTCGGGCGAAACTGGCCGCATGGAAGCAGGGATTGGACAAGCCGTCTCCGGAGGGCCTCGCCGCGCAATCCGGAGCGCCGTTGACGTCGTGGGAGCGCTGGTCGTACCGCGCCCAGCAGCAGCGGCGCTCAAAGATCAAGGGCCCGGCGGGTCCGCGGGTGTCGTTTGTTCTCAAAGCGAATGTGGTGAGCCGGATCAACGCCCTCGAATCTGCGTTGGAGAAACTCGAGCAGGATCAGGCGGTCCGCCCCTCCGAAGAGCAACGCCGCCGCATCGAATCCATGAAGTCCGAATTGGACACGTTGCGGGCGTCGCCGCACCTGGGCGCAAAGGAAGACCGGGGGTATTTCTTTCCGTTCATCCTTGTCTCGGAATGCGGCGCCATCGAAGTCATGGCCATCTTCTTCGCCGCGGTCATGGCCTTTCCTGCCCGCTGGTGGAAACGCATTGTCGGGCTGCTGCTCGGCATTCCCATCATGTACTCCGTGAACATTTTCCGGGTCACCTGCCTGGCAATCATTGGCGCCCTGGATCCCGAACGGCAGTGGTTTGACTTTTCACATCATTACGTGTGGCAGGCCGTCTACATCATTTTCGTCGTCGCGGTCTGGCTCGCCTGGATCGAATTTCTCGTGAACCGCGAAACCTGGGTGGAATCCTATGTGAAGGGCCTGTTGACGCAGAGCACGCGCATGCGCAGAATCGCCTTCTTCTCCGTGAAATTCCTCGCCGCCGTCTCCGTGCTCGTTGTCATCTGGTGGTGGCTCCTTCCCTACTACGGCTATCTGCTCCTGCAAAGCTCCGGCGCCATCCTCCGTTACGTCATGCGCATGCCCATCGAGTGGGGGCACATCGAGCCCAGCGGCGTCCTCAACACGGAAACCCAACTGACGTTCCGCGTGAGCGGGCGTGAACCCACCCTGCCCATCGCCCTGTTGGTGACCAACATTCCGCCCTACATCGCGCTCGTCCTGGCCACGGCGGGCCTGGGCTTCTGGCGCAGACTCCGCATTCTGCTCTATGGCTGCGGCATCCTCATGGCCGGACATATCCTGTTCATCGCCGTCGTGCTGCGCTTCCAGCAATCGCTCCAGAGCGCGAGTGAAGTGCCCACGGCAGTCATCCAGTTCTTCCTGACGCTGCCGTTCCTGCTCTGGATTGTATTTGCCTACTGGGGCCAGATCGCCTCCCGCCGCCGCCGCGAAAACGGCGGGGACAAGCCCAAGAACGATCCGGCCTGATTCTCTGAACGTGCAAGGAACCGTCGCGCAGACGGAAGGAGAAAACAACGATGACAACCCGCGAACGCATCAGCCGCATGCTCGAAGAGATGCGCCACCACCTCTATCAGGAACTGCTCCCGTTCTGGGCAGTCCGCGGTGTGGACAAGCAATACGGGGGGTTCCTGACGTATCTGGATCAGTACGGCAACCCGACCGGCGAAACGCTCAAGACGCTCATTTGCCAGACACGCATGATCTACACGTATTCCTCCGCTTTTCGCTCGGGCGTGGCCGGCCAGGATTTCCTGGATATCGCCGCGCAGGGCGTCCATTTCCTGATGAAGCACTTCTGGGACGAGGAGTATTCGGGCTGGAACTGGGTCACTGAGCAGGACGGCACCGTCCATGACCGCAGCAAGATCATGTACGGGCAGTCGTTCGCCATCTATTCGTTGAGCGAATATGCCATGGCCTCGGGCGACAAGCGCGCGCTGGATATGGCCGTCGAGACTCTTCGCGTCATCAAGAACCACGCTGCTGACCTGGCGCATGGCGGCGTGGCCGAGTTCTTCGAGTACGACTGGAGCTTCAAGAAGCCCGGCGTCTATGGCGGCGACCGCAAGTCGTTCGACGTCCATATGCACCTCATGGAAGCCTTTACGAACCTCTACGAGGCCACCGGCAATCCCAAGCACAAATGGGAAACGAAGAACATCATCGACGTGCTCTTCCAGCGCATCATCGAGCCCGAGTACGGCACCGGCCTCGCCCAGTTCTCGTTTGACTGGACGCCGCTCCGCGCCATCCTGTTCAAGAATGTATGGGGCGCCGATCGCGATGTCGACGACCAGGAAGGCCGCCCCCTGAACAACACCAGTTTCGGGCACAACATCGAATTTAACTGGCTGCTGAAGCATGCCCTGCACATCCTGGGCGAGGATCCCGAGCCGTACAAGGAAGGCATGAAGAAGATCTTCGACCACGCCGTCAAGTACGGAATCGACTGGAAGAGAGGCGGCCTCTATTGCGAAGGCCCCCACGACGGACCGGCGCGCGAACGCAATAAGGAATTCTGGCAACAGGCCGAAGCCCTCACGGGCTTCCTCGACGCGTGCCTCCTCTTCGGACCCGAATCGTATCTCGACGCTTACGAGAACATCCATCGCTTCGTCATGGACATCATGATCAACCACGAAGTGGGGGAGTGGTGGCCGCTCTTCGACGAAAACAACAAACTCCTCTGGACGCATATGGCGCACGCGTGGAAGATCAACTACCACACAGTCCGCGCCGCCATCCTCTCCGAGATTCGCTTGGCAAAGCTCCTCGCCCAGACGCCCGAGTGATTCTCCCGGCAACCCATGACCTATCTCCTGCGCACGGCTCGATGCTCTCCTGTGAGTATCGAGCCGTTTCGTTTCCCAGCGTATTCTGCCCCCGTGCCCACCCCTTTCGCGCCCTCCGTCCACCGGACAGTCTTATAATCAATAAAAACAATGACAATGAAGCCGTAAAGTGGGAAGTTACCGAATTTTCCCATTGACAAAGGCGTAATTCTGTGCCATAATCCCCAACGCTACGGACAAGTGAAATCCCGAGACCGGCCAAGAACGAAGAGCAGACCACGACGAACACTCACGGGGTGGCGGGCTACGGGATGCCACGAACCGGCAACGTTTGGGCCGCACACACTTGGGATGAAGCGTGCGGCCAAGATGGGTGGACGCGGGCCGATGGGAAGGCACGCCAATGGGTTGGGGTGAGCATATGCGCGACGATGTGCGAACGGATGGACGCGCGGCGGAGTTTCAGCCTATGCAGGGCCGGACGATTCATGACGGCGATGGCGTGACGGCGGTCGTCCGGGCCAACGCCGTATATATTCGCTTGCCGCGCGCCGAATCCGACCAGCAGTATTCCGAAATCTTCCAGGCCCTGCAGCACGTGTTCAATCAAGGCTTCAACGAGATCGACTGGATCGTGGACGTGTCCGCGCTTTCACAACTGCCGTTGGCCCTCCTGAGCGTGTTTACGAGCTTTCGCGAGGAGCTTGAAAGCAAACAGCACCGCCTCCTGCTGGCGGGACTCCGGCCTGAAGCTTTCCCGGCTTCGGCCAACGCGGACGGACCTTTGTTCTCCCAACAGCGGCTGATGTCGCTGGCACGATAGGCCCCCTCTCTTCAGATGCCTCCGGGCCTCCGGAACGCGGCGCCTTTCCCGCGTACCGGAGCCCGGAGGCCATGCCACTTCACCCGGCCGGAGTGCTCGCCAATGCGGCAGGCGAATTGGAAGAAGGCCGGGATTCGTGCCATAATGCGGGTCCCTATTCTCATGCATGAAAGCATCCTGGAGGTCTGAAGCATGCCGAAGATTGCGATGATTGGCGCGGGCAGCATTGTGTTCTGCAAGACCCTGTTCATGGACATCGTGGCCACGCCGGCGCTTCGCGACAGCGAATTCCGCCTCATGAGCCGAACGCCGCTCAAACTTGAGCGGATGAAGCGTTTCGCGGACCAGGTCATCAAGGAAAACGGGCTCAAGGCGAGCGTCGAGATCACGCAAGATCGCGATGCCGCCCTGAAGGACGCGGACTATGTCATCGTGATGCTGCAGATCGGCGGCGTGGACGCCTTCCGGATGGATTATGAGATCCCGTTGAAGCATGGCGTGGATCAGTGTATTGGCGACACGCTCGGGCCGGGCGGCGTCTTCCGGACGCTGCGCACTGCGCCCGTGATGATGGAAATCGCCCGCGACATGCAGCGGCTGTGCCCGCAGGCGTATCTGCTGAATTACGTGAATCCGATGGCAACCGTGTGCTGGAGCCTCGGCCGGGTGCCCGGCACGAAATTCGTGGGCTTGTGCCACGGCGTGCAAACGACCTTGGACCTCATCTCGGGCTATGTAGGCCTGCCCAAGGAAGAGATTGACTACCTGGCCGCCGGGATCAACCACATGGGCTGGTTTCTGCGCCTCGAGAACAAGGGCAAGGATCTGTATCCGCTCTTCAAGGAGCGGTGTGAACGGCCCGAGTACTACATCAACGAGAAGGTCCGCATCGAAGTCATGCGCCACTTCGGCTACTTCATGACGGAGAGCACCGGCCACTTGTCGGAATACGTCCCCTGGTTCCGCAGCAGCAGCCGCGCGCTCGAAGCCTACTGCGACGAGCCCGCGTTCGGCGGCGAGACCGGCGCCTACTACAAGTGGTGCCGTCTGATCGCGGAGAAGCTCGAGAGCACCGACATGCTCGCCGAAGAACCCACGAAGATCTCGAAGCGCAGCGTCGAGTACTGTTCGTACATCCTCGAAGCGCTGGAAACCGGGAAGCCCTTCAAGTTCCAGGGCAATGTCCGGAACGAAGGATACATCACAAACCTCCCGGCCGGTTGCTGCGTCGAGGTCCCGGTCTTCGCCGACAAGATGGGCCTTCATCCGACGGTCGTCGGCACGCTGCCGCCTCAGTGCGCCGCGCTCAACCTGACGAATGTCAACGCGCAGGGGCTCGCAGTCGAGGCGGCCATCACCGGCGATCCCGAGCTGGCCATGGCGGCGTGTGCGCTCGACCCGCTCACCTCGGCGTGCCTCACGCTCCAGGAAACGCGCGACATGGCGGCCGAAATGCTCGAAGCGGAGCGGGAGTGGCTTCCGCAATTTGCCGGGAAGACGATGCGTTCCACGCCGGCCATCCTGACGCCGCCCGGCACGCCGCACGCGCAGGCGCCGCTCGATCCGGCGCTCGCCGTGGTTCACCGCTTTGGCGAATTGGCCGAGAAAGCAAGTGCATAGCCGCGAACCGCTGTCCGTGGCGCGTGGCGTCTGAGCGTCTTTCAAAGAAATCGCTGCCACAAGACGGGAGTCATCACATGTCCTCGCGGACGGAGTTCAATCGACGGAAGTTCATGCTGACGGTGGTGGGCGGCATGGCCGCCACCGCCCTGCCCGCCAGGCGCGCCCGCGCGGCACGGGTCGGCGCCAACGACAAGATCCGCCTCGCCGTCATCGGCAACGGCGGCATGGGTTCGCGCCATATCGAAGCGCTGGCCACAAACGATCAATGCACCCTCGTGGCATTGTGCGACGTGGCGAAAAGCCGCTACTACAACGCCGCCGACAAAGTCGAACAGATGACCGGCAAACGCCCGGACGGCTATCAGGATTTCCGGGAGGTGCTCGACCGCCAGGACATCGACGGCATCTTTGTGGTTACGCCGGATCATTGGCATCCGCTCTTGACTATTCTGGGTTGCCAGGCGGGCAAGGATGTCTATGTCGAGAAGCCGGTGTGCACCACGATCACGGAAGGCCGCGCCATGGTTCAGGCGGCCCGCCGCTACGGCCGCATCGTGCAGGCCGGCACCCAGCAGCGCTCGATGCCTGTCTTCCAGAAGGCGATCGACATTATCCGGAGCGGGCGCCTCGGCCAGATCACCACGGCCGGGGCGTGGGTAGGCGTCAACGGGTGGGGGATAGGGGAGACGCCCGGTCCCGTGCCCAAGGGCCTGGACTGGGACCTGTGGCTCGGTCCCGCCCCGTGGTCGCCCTATTCCCCGGAGCGCTTTGGCGGGTTCATGGGGTGGTGGGATTATGCCCGGGGTGGTCAGCTCACGAACTGGGGCATCCATCTGATGGACGTTGTCCAGTGGGGGCTTGGCCAGGATCGCATTCTCAGTGTCCAGACATTGGGCGGCAGTTTTCGCGGCGGGGCGGGCGCGGACAATTACGAATCCATCGAAGCCCTGTTCGAATACAAGGGGTGCATGGCCACGTGGGAGCAGCGCCACTCGAACACGCACGCCGGAAAAGGTTACGGCGTCAACTTCCACGGGACGGAAGGCGCCCTCTTCGTGGATCGGGGCACGGTCGTGGTCGAGCCCGCCGGCCTCGGCATCCCGGAATTCGTCGGGGAGCCCGAGAAGAGTTGGGCCAATCCGCCGCACCACAACAACTTTTTCGAGGCCATGCGCACCCGCAAGCTTCCCGTCGCCGACATCGAGCAGGGATTCCGCTCCACGAGCACGGTCCTGCTCGCCGGCATCGCCTTGCGCGTGGGGCGCAAGCTTTTCTGGGACGGCGAGGCGGAGCGATTCCTCCACGACGAGGAGGCGAACCGCCATCTCCACCGCGCCTATCGCGCCCCGTGGCACCTCTAAGCCAATTGAACAGCGGGATGGCCTGACGCGGCTTGATTGCAGGCGCGTGCAGGTCCTCCGAACATGACAAGCAAGCGGAAAAACCCGCGAGCGGGTTTGAATCGATACTGCGAGATCGAGGGAAGCATGAAACAGCGAGTCGTACTGCTTACGTTGGCCTGCGTGTGCGGATTCTGGGCGCAGGCCACCCCGCTGGATGATCTCATCCAGGGCCTGACCGGAAACGACGAAGTGGCGCGCAGCACAGCGCGGCAACTGCTCGTCCGCGAAGGCGGCGCGGCCTTGCCGCGGGTGCTCCCGCTCCTCACGCATGAAGACGCGCGCATCTGGTGGGCCGCCAACAACGTCCTCACGGAGATCGCCGGACAGGTTTCCGTCCCTGGTCGCGAAGCCGAACGCCAGGTGTTGACGGACGGACTGATGGCGCTGCTCGCTCCGGAACAGCCCGCCAACTTCAAGATATGCGCGTTGCGGCTGCTGCCCTTGGCCACGCCCGAGGGCTGCGCAGTGGAGCCCATCGCCAAGCTGCTCGCGGACACCGATGCCGATCTGCGGGAGAAGGCGCGCGAGACCCTGGAAACCATCCGTACCACGCAGGCGGCGGAAGCCCTCTGCAACGCGTTGGATGCGGCCGACCCCGCGTTTCAGAGCGCCCTTCTGATCTCGCTGTCGCAGATAAAGAAACCGTTTTGTCTCGACAAGGCCGCTTCCCTGGCCTCCAGCGCCGACGCGCGCGTTCGGGCCTCGGCCGCCCTGGCGTTGGCCTGCACGGGCAACACGGTCTACATCCCTTTGATGAAGAATGTCTGGAAATCCTCCGATGCGGCCACGTCCTTCGATGCCTGCGACGCGCTCCTGCGCTTCGCGGATGCCATCGTAATGCACGGCGGCAACTTCGACACGGCCATGGGGCTCTATCGCGAGGTGCTGGCGAACGACAACAATGTCGTGCATCAGAGCGGGGCCATCGCGGGGCTTGGGCGCTATGGCGATGAAAGCGCGGTGCCGGTGATACTCGAAGCGCTCAAGAGCGCCAACGGCCGAGAACTGGAACCTGCCGCCTTGGCCGCCTTCGCGAGCCTTCAAGGCGTCAACGCGGACAACGCGCTGCTCGACGCCTATGCGGAGGCCTCACAGGACATGAAGATCGGCATGGTTGCCGCCTTCGGGCGGAAGCAGGACGCCGCCTTCCTGCCGCTTCTTGCCGCGGCCGCGCAGGACGCCGATCCAGCGCTGCACAAGGCCGGCATCAATGCCCTTGCGGACAGCCGTCAGGCCGCCGCCCTGGACGGCCTGCTGGCCAACGCGCAGAGTGATCATGCCGAGTACAAAGAGTTGGCAGTGACGGGCCTGAAGCGACTGGCCCAACTGTACAGGCAGCAGAACGAGAAGGAAGCGGCGGGCAAGGCGTTTCTGGCGCTGTATCGTGCTGCCGCGAACGATGAAGACAAACAGGCCGCATTTGACGGCATCAAGCAGTTCCCGATTCCCGAAGCCTTCGACGTCGTCATGAATTCGATGTCCCCCGAAGAGATGGACAAGCTCCCTGTCGCCGCGCTCGTCGGGCTGGTCAAGGGCATGCAGGACGCCGGCCGCGCGGACGATGCGAACAAGCTCATGGCGCGGCTGATGGCCCGTCTGAATACGCCTGATGCGGTGCGTCAGGCCATCGCCGTCCTGGGCCAGATGGGACCGGCTGTGGAGGCCGCGCACAAGCTCGGTTTCGTCAATCATTGGATGATCGCCGGCCCCTTCCCGTGGTCCATGGCAAACGCCTTCAACGTCATCAACGTCAATGAGCCCAACGTCGATCCCAAGGCCATGTACCGCCTCGACAACAAGGACATGGCGTGGCAGGCGCACGAAACCGGCGATGCTGGCGGCGTGGTCAACCTGTCCGCGGTCTGCCCCGGCGACCACGTCTGCGCTTACGCCTATACTCAGATCAGCGTCCCTGCGGAAGCCGACGCGGTCGTGCGCACCGGTTCGGATGACGGCATCAAAGTGTGGGTGAACGGGCAGGCCGTCATCGAGCAAAACGTCGACCGCCCGTGCGACGTGGATCAGGATCAGGGCGCGGTCAAGCTCAACGCGGGCGTCAACACAATCCTCGTCGAATGCACGCAGAACGGCGGCGGCTGGAACTTCCGGCTTCGCCTCACCACCCCGGACGGCGCCGCGCTTCCCTTCGACATCGTGAAGTAGGGCGCAACCCTCGCGCCATTCCAGCGGCTATCCATCGCCCTCGCAGACGGAGGGCGATGGCCATTTCAAAGCGGCGTCAATGCCAATTCGCCGTTCTTCTCTTCCACACGAAACAATCTCGGCCGTTCCTGTGGCGACTTGTTCGGCTGATGGAGGCACAGCGTCAAACGCCCCTCCAGATCGCGGAAGAGCATGCCGTGGCCGCCATCGTTGTCGAAAACGGGGGCGCTGGATTGCGTCCATGGCCCCTCGAGGGTTCCCGAGGCGCTCCGTGCCACTGCTTGCCTGTAGCGCTTGTCCTCGCCGAAACTGGACCACAACATGAACAGTGCGCCATCCTGTCCCCGGTGCAGGAAGGGCCCGTCGGTGATCAGCCCTTCTTCCTTTTGCCCGAAGCCCATTGTGCCCGTCCATGCCGCTTCGGAGGCGTGGAAGAGCAGTCTGGCGTCTCCCTCGCCCCGTGTCAGATCGCCGCTCAGGCGCCGCGCACAAATCTCGCCGTCGCGCACCTGAACCCATTCGTGGCAGAAGACAATCCAGGGCTGCTGTTGTTCGTCAATGAACAGTGTTCCGTCCAGGCACTCCCAGTCCGGCGGAGTGACAGGCTCGGGGCTGTGCACGCGAAATGGGCCTTGGGGAACGTCCGCCACGAGGATCTGCGTGCCGCGCGTGTGACTCGGCGCGTGGAACGAGGCGAACATGTAGTAGCGGCCCTGATGCCGGTGCACCTCCGGCGCCCAGTATTCGTGGTCCGCCCAGAAGCCCTCCGGACGCCGGAACACGGCAATGGGCCCTTCCCACGCCTTGAGATCGGCGCTTCGAAAACAGGCGAAGCCCGGGCCGTTCGGCAGCCCCTGGAAACCCGTTCCGTACAGGTAGTAGCACTTCTCCTCGGACATGGCGAGGATGAACGGATCACGCAGATGTATTGTGTCCAGCGGTCGCAACTGAACCTCGCCGGCGCCCGCCGCCAGCAGCGCGTTCAAAATTAACAGGAACATCCCGGGTGCCTCATTTCAGAACAAAATGGACATAGCCTTGCTTATGCGCCGGTTCGAGACCCTCGGCGAAGGCCACCCAGAACTCCTTTCCGCTGTTATGATAGACAATGCTCAGCAGCGTGCCTTCGACGCCGCACGCCTGCGCGACTTCGATAGCCCGTTCCGCGTCGATCTTCCCGTAGCGCGCCGCCAGCGCATCATGCTCCACCTGGTTGCCGCTGCCGTTGTGCTTGCGCCAATACACCACGTCTTCGAGCCGCTCATGGAACGGATCCGGCGTCTCCACCGGGTGGCCCACAATGCGCACGTCACTGAATACGTCAAAGCGCAGATGACTTGAGAAGATGAGGCGGCCTTTCGCGCCCGCCGCGTTCGGATCGGCCAGCGCGAAATGATACTGGTTCGTGCGGACCGCCTGGCGCATGCGCGCCAGACCGCCGTCAAGCGTCTTCTCGTGATACAACACATCGCGCAACAACACGGGGAAGGGGATGCCATTCAGCGTTTCCCGGTCCCCGAAATGCCCCATAATCTCGCTCACGGCCAGGCCGCGATCGTTCATGCCGCCGCCCGCCGCGCCCAGCATGGCCGCAAAGCCCACCACGGCATGGACGCGCCCGTCTTTCGGGTGATAGACAGCCACCACGGGATACTCCTGAATCCCGGCATCCATCGTCCAGTCCAGGTTGCGGAGCTGATAGACGCTGCCGTCCGTGGTCGCCTTGCCCCAGGCGGCAAACAAGCTGCAGTTGTACTCCGAGATGTCGCCAACCATGAGCAATTCCTGCATGGCCCGGAACGTGACCTCGGGATGTCCGTCTGCGGCACAGCCGTCGGCCACGCCCTGCAGTTCTTCGCCCCAGGCCTTTGTGTCGAAGTACGCGGCGTTCCACATGGCGTCCACCGCGGGGCCGAATTCCATGCCCGCCGCCTTCGCCGCGGCCATGAGCTTTTCCCGGCAGCCCGCCACCTGCCCCGCCAGCAGCTTACCGTACCAGAAGCCCATTTCGTAGCGCGTGCCGCCCACGTTCACCAGCGAGATCGTGTCCTTGCCGGAACCGGCCGTCTCGACGGTTCCCCAACCGCCCACGGCGTGCGCGGTGCCGGACCCGGCGAGGGAGGTGAACAGGATAACCGCAGCAACCAAACGAATCGCTCTCATAATGGGCCTTCTCCTTAACATTGACCTTGCGGTCCGTTCGCCACACTTGCGGTCCGAACGACCGCATAGAGAATACCTGAGTGCGGACGCCAATGCGAAACGGGCACTTTGCTCCGCACCCCCAACCCTGCTACGCTTTGGCGGGAGACTTGTCCATGTTCGTCGGTGAAGCTCCGTTTCAGTCTGCGTCCGTCCCCGCTTCGACGCGTCTGCTCCACGCGTTGGCGATCTTTGCCGTCCTCGCAGTGGCGCTGGCATTCCGGCTGCCGCGCCTGGACGAGCGGCCCATGCACGGCGACGAAGCCAACCAGGCCGTCAAGGCGGGCACGCTTTTCGACAAGGGCGTCTATCGTTACGACCCGCATGAGCACCACGGGCCGACCCTCTACTACTTCACGCTGCCCTCGATGTGGCTCAGCGGCGCGAAGCGCTTTGCCGAAACCAGCGAATTCACCTATCGCATCGTGCCCGCCCTCTTTGGCGTCGGCGTCGTGCTGCTCGCGGGCGCGTTCGCGCGCGGCATCGGACGGGGGGCCGCGTTCTGGGCCGCCCTTCTCACCGCCGTGTCTCATGGCATGACGTACTTCAGCCGCTACTACATCCAGGAAATGCTGCTGGTCTTCTTTACCGCCGGCCTGATCCTGTCAGGCTGGAAATACGCCCGGACGAAATCGCTGCGATGGGCGGTCCTCGCCGGCCTCTGCCTCGGGCTGATGCACGCCACTAAGGAAACCACCCTCGTCCTTGTGGTGGCGCTTGCCGCCGCGCTCGTTCTCACGCGCGTCCTCGGACGCCTCCGTGAAGGGACACCGCTCCTTCCGAGCGACGGCATACGGCCCGTGCATATCGCCGTCGCCGGGATTTCGGCCGCAGCCATCTCCGTAATCTTCTTCTCCTCGTTCTTCACGTACTCCCGCGGCCCCCTCGACTCCATCCTCGCGTACGCGACCTACTTCCATCGCGCCGAGGGGCAGGGGAGCGCCGGCATTCACGACAAGCCCTGGTTCTACTACCTGGAACTGCTCTGCTACGTCTACCGCAGCGCGGGACCGCGGTGGAGCGAAGGCCTCATTCTGGCCCTGGGCGCCTTCGGCATCGGGGTCGCGCTCGGCACGCGGATGCCCGGCCGGGTAGACTGCGGAGCGAATGCGGCATCCGGGGCGGCTTCCTGTGGGCCGCTGCTTCGCTTCCTCGCGTTCTACACCATCCTTGTCACGGCCGCGTATTCGATGATTCCGTACAAGACCCCCTGGAATGCCATCGTCTTCCTCCAGCCCTTGATTCTGATGGCGGGGGTGGGCGCCGTCGCGATGTTTCGCCTCGCGCGCTGGCGGCCCATCAAGGGGCTTGTCGCGCTCCTGCTTCTGGCGGGAATGGCCCAACTCGCGCATCAGAGCTGGCTCGGCAACTTCCGTTATCCCGCTGACCCGCGCAACCCGTACGTCTACGCGCACACGAGCACGGCGCTGATGCGCCTCGTGCAACGATTCGATCAGATTGCCGCCGCCAACCCCGACGGACGCCACATGCAGATCAACATCTTCTGCCCGAACGGCGACTATTGGCCGCTGCCGTGGTACCTGCGCGCCTATGACCGCGTCGGTTACTGGAGGCAATTCCCCGAAGTCTCCGACGCCCCCATGATCATTGCGGACCCGCGCCTGCGGGATGAACTCGACCAGCGCCTCAAAGACCGATATCAGGTCGAGTTTCACGCCCTCCGGCCCGGCGTCCTGCTCCTCGCCTACATTCGTCAGGACCTTTGGGACGCCTTCATGCGGACACGTTCCTAGCAGGCCGGGATGCGACACGCGTGACTCGTCTGCTGTGAAGCGGGCCCGCCCTGCATGCGGCTGGCACGCAGGGCGGGTCTTCACACACATCGAGGCGTCAGAGAGTGTCTAGAAATCCTGCAGTTCACTGTCGTCCAGGGGGATGACAGATTCGGGGCTCTTTACGGCTGCGGTCTGCCGCTTATCCGTCAACACGGCCTGCGCCCGGCCGCGCCGATCGCCGCCGTTGGGCGCGTGCGAAATGGCAGGACGGACGAGTTGCGGGGCCGGCATGGCGGTGTGCCGTTTGTTTCCATTGCCGTTTCCATTGCCGTTTCCATTGGCCTTGTGCGATCGGGTGCCGGCGCCCCCGACGATGGCGACGAGCGTGTTGACCATGTCGTTGAGTTCGCGCGACTGGGCGGACAATTCCTCGCCCGCCGAGGCCGCTTCTTCCGAGTTGGCGGCGTTGGCTTGCGTCACCTTGTCCATCTCCGACACGGCCTTGTTCACTTGAGCGATGCCCTGGGCCTGTTCGTTCGTGGCCGCCGAGACGTCCGAGGCCAGTTGGGCAACCTTCTGCGCGGCGCTCACAATCTCGTTGAGAATCTGGGCCACTTCCGTGGACACCGAGACGCCGTTGTCCGCGTTCTTCTGCGCACCCTCGATCAACGACGAGGTGTTCTTGGCCGCCTCGGCGCTGCGCTGCGCAAGGTTGCGGACTTCTTCCGCGACCACGGCGAAGCCCTTGCCCGCGTCGCCGGCCCGCGCCGCTTCGACGGCAGCGTTCAAGGCGAGGAGGTTGGTCTGGAACGCGATCTCGTCGATGGTCTTGATGATCTTGGCTGTCTCGTCCGAGGACTTCTTGATCTCCTGGATGGCCGAGGCCATCCGCGACATGGCCTGGCGGCCGCGTTCCGCGGAGTCCCGGGCTTCCGTGGCCATGGCGGTCGCCTGGTTCGCCCCTTCGGCGTTCTGGCGGGTCATGGACGCCATCTCCTCGAGCGAGGCGGACGTCTCCTCCAGACTTGAGGCCTGCTGGCTCGCGCCTTCCGCCATCGACTGGCTGGACTGCGCCACCTGGTTCGAGGCCGAATCCACCTGTCCCGCGCCCATCGTCAGGCTGGCGATGACGGCATTGATGGGTTTTGTGATGGATCGCGTGATCAGCAGGGCCATGGTGATCCCCAGCAATACCCCGATTCCCAGGCCAACCACCATGATCCACGTGCCGGTGGCCAACGACTGCGCCGCGTTAGTGGCCCCATTGGAGGTCTGCTCCAGGCCCGCCTGCGCTGTTTGCTGCGCGGCTTCGAGCACCGCATCCCCGCTTGCACCGCGCTTCTTGTTGAGGTCTTCGCGCGCGAACCAGTCCGTCAGGAAAGCTTCCATACACTTGAGGTATTCGGCGCCCGCGGCACGGCATTCCTCAATCTGCTTGAGGTTTACCTCCTGTTTCGTCATGGCTTTCAGCCCGTCCAGTTTCGCGTTCACCTCCTCGAACTTCTTCTCGGTTTCCTGGAAGAGCTTTGGGTCACGGCTGGCGATGGACTGCCAGGTCCCAAGCCGGATGCTGTTCCCCAAGTCTACAATCTCTTGGGCCATGCTCATCTTCTTTGCCCGGTCCAGGATTTTGGCTTCGCCGGCGGCGCTTGCCGTCGTGGCTGCCGCCGCATCGACCGCAGGGGATGTCGTCAGAGCCATCCTGACATCATCCTCAAGCTGTTTGTTCTGCGAAGCCAGGTACGCCGCGCAGACCTCCATGTATTTGTCCGCCGCCACGAGCGAGGCGGCCTTCATTTTGGCCATGGACTCGGTCGATGCCACCGTTTCATCCAGCAATCGTTCATATTCCGCGGCGTTGTTCGAGGCCTTTTGGGCGTTCTCCCGCAGCCATGCGATGTTCTCCTTCTCCGCCAGTGCCGCGGCCTTCTTCAGGTTCTCCTTCACCGCGCTCAACTCAGTCCGCGTAACATCCAGGAAGGTGGTCTCTTCCGTAAACGCGTAGCCGCGCGCGTTGTACATGGTCTTCAGCGACGACCGTTCCACGTCATTGGCGACCTGGACCGCCGGCACGTTACGGTTCTGCATCTCATCGGCGATGCGCGCCACCCCGTTCATGCTCCACACGGCCAGACCCCCCAGCCCCAACGCAATGGCGATCAACGCGGCAAACCCCATCCCGATCTTTGCGCCCAATCCTCGATTCTTTATCATATCCGGTACCTTTCTCCAGTTGAGCAGCAGAGGCGACACCGCCCCACGCACCTGCTTTTCCTAAGCCACCATTTCCGAGATTCCGGCCTGGCGCACGAACCCGACTTCGCCAGCGCCCAGAACCCGGTCCACGTCCAATAACATGATTACCTTCTGTCCAACTTTGCCCACGCCCAGAATGAATTCCGTGTCGACCTGGTCGCCGAACGATGGGGCGGGTTCAAGCTGCTCCGACTTGATCTCCAAAACCTCAGAGACTTCATCCACGATGATGCCCATCGTCACGCGCGACCCGGCATGGCTGACCTGGACCACGATGATGCACGTGTGTTCAGTATCCGGGCATTCCTCCATTCCGAACTTCACCCGCAGTTCCACCACCGGGATGACTTTCCCCCGCAGGTTGATAACCCCGCGCACGAAGCGCGGCGTTCTCGGCACGTGGGTGACGTTCATCAGCCCGTTGATTTCCTGGACCTTGAGAATCTCGAGGCCAAAGGTCTCCGGGCCGAGTTGAAATGTCAGGTACTTGCCTGCTTGCGCCGCCGGCACGCTTGCGATCTCCGATTGGCTCATCTTGTCCTCCTTCCCCCCGGCGCCGCGCGCCATGGGCCCTGGGCCTGCTTCCAGGCCGCTGTTTGCGCCTAACGTTCTCTTGTCGTCGTCCGGATCTCCACCGACTGGTACCCGCTGTGGTTGTCAATCATCGTTACCTGGACCGCGCGGTCAATCAGCACCTCCACCTGGACCGTCCAATCGCAGTCCAAACCGTCCCGCTTCGCGGCATACTTGGCATGCCTGAACTGGTCGCAGAGCAAGCCCGACACAGGCACGGTATCCACCACCCCGTGTTCCCGAAGGAATGCGGCACATTCGTGGATGTTCTCAAGCAGGACGGCAGCATCGGGCGTCACGTGGAAGCTCATCACGTCGCTGTCGGCCTGTGTTGTTCCCATGCCCTGCTCCATTCTTTCCTGTCTGTTCTGAAAGGTCATTTCAAGTATTGATCCACCGTAAAATCCGTTTAACCCGTAAATCCGGGTCATGACCAAGCAAAGCATACGCCGTGCCAAGCAGACGAAATGGGTCTAAGTACTGGAAAAACAATGCGATAGGGCCGGACGGGATCGGAGCCCAGTATTCAGGACGGTGTGAGAAATGTCATTGCGATCATCCGGAAATGGGCGCAACGCTAATAAGAGGAAGTACTTAAGATGTTGTGACAAAAGTCATTTACTTGACAAATGTCATAGGCTGGACAGCGGCTCAGGCGTCCTGCTTGGGGAACGCCCGGTGCAGGCGCTTGTTCAACGCAGAGGGGGTGATGCCCAGGAACTCCGCCGCCATGGACTGATTGCCCTCGGAACGTCTCAGGGCTTCGGCCACGAGGAACTCTGCCGCTTCCTTCAAGGTGGGAAAGCGGCCGGGGTGCAGGCTGAGGGGAGGGATTTCCTCGGTTTGGGGGTGCCGGTGTTCAGGTCCTGCCGCACGTTCCTTCTCCATGCGCTGTTTAAAGGAGTCCATGGACAGCTTGCCCGAAGCATGCTGGCTCACCGCCGTATAGACCATGGCCTCCAGTTCCCGGATATTGCCCGGGAACGAGTAGGTGGCAAGCAGGGTGGCCAGCTCTCGCGGCGGCGTGGGTTTCGGCCGGCCGAGCATCGCCGCGGATTCGTGCAGGAAATGATCGATCAGCAGTGGCAAGTCCTCAAGCCGTTCCCGGAGCGGAGGAATCTGCACCTGATGAATCTGCAGGCGGTAGTAAAGATCGGCGCGAAAGCCGCCCGAAGCGCTCAGCGCATCCAGATTCTTGTTCGTGGCCACCAAGAGGCGGGCGTGACTGGCCTTGGGGAGGTCCGCGCCGAGGGGAAAATACTCGCCTTCCTGCACGAGGCGCAGCAGCTTCACTTGTGACGCGGGGCTGAGGTCCCCGATCTCGTCCAGGAAGATCGTGCCCGCGGACGCCTGTTCGAGCAGCCCCGGCCGCACGGCATCGGCGCCGGTGAAGGCGCCTCGGATATGCCCGAAGAGGGTGTCGGAGAAGACATTATCATCCACGCCGGCCACGTTGACCGCCACAAACGGCCCGCTGCGGCCGCTCAGTGTATGAATGGCACGGGAGATCAGTTCCTTGCCCACGCCGGATTCCCCCGTCACCAGGACGGGCTTCGAGGTGCCCGATATCGTCTCGATGAAGCGGAAGATAGCCTGCATTCTGCTGCTGGCCGTGAGAATCGCGGCGAAGGCCTCGGGGTGATGCAGTGCCGGGGTGAAAACCTGTTCTTTCAGTTGCGAATACTCATGGCGCAGTTCCCGCAACTCAAGCGCGCGCTTCACCGTCGCGAGCAGATGTGGCATTTCCACCGGTTTGACCAGGTAATCATAGGCGCCGACCTTGATACAGCGCACCGCCGTGGCCACCTCGTTCGAACCGGTGTTCATGACGACGGGCACGTCGGGAAACTGCTCGACGATTTGATGCAGCAGACTCTCGCCCGACAAGTGCGGCATGCTCAGATCAAGCAGCACCATGCCCACCTGCCGCGCGGACAGAATGCCCATGACTTCGCGGCTGTCCACGCAGCCCGCGCAGCCGGCAAACCCCCCGGCTTGCAGTCTCGACACCACTGCGCGGACGATGGAGGGCTCGTCGTCCACGACCAGGACCGGCAGCTCAAACGACTGTGCATTCTCCATGGACGTTCCCACTCTCCGGGACTCTCCGTTTCCGACCGCACAACGGCCGCCCCTGCCTGCTGAAACGCCTTGCGCGCACGCGGGCGTTCACGGCGTTGTCTGCCTGAAGCACCCGGTCCCACATCCATCCGGGACCGCGCCGTGGGGGCAGCGCATGACGGGCCTTCAAGTCCCCGGCAATTCAGGGCAACAGATGGGGCAAACACGACACCTGCGGCGAAGCATAGCACGAGTGTGACGGGCGTGAAAAGGCGGCCGCTGCGCCGTGCTTCCCCCGACCGGGCGTGCACCGCTCAATGGGCAACCCGGCCGTTGCGGATCTCCCCGATGACGTGCGTGAAGCTCTTTCCTATCGCCTCCAGGTCGCGGGAACGTTCGAGGAGGCTCTCGCCGACTTCGACGGCCTTCTGCGCGTTCTCCACTTCGGCCAGCATGATGTGTTCCATCTGCGATACGGACGAGTTGACGTTCCCAATGCCCGAGGCCAGGCGCTGGGTGGCCGTCGCGACCTCCTCCACCAATCCGGCCACGTGGCACACACGCGTATCGATGCTGCCCAGCATGTTGCCGACATCGCTCGATACCGCCACGCCATGTTCCGCGTTGCGTTTCGACTCTCCGATCAGTGTTTCCGTCTTCTGCGCGGCTTCGGCACTGCGCTGCGCCAGGCTCCGCACCTCCGAGGCAACCACCGCAAACGAGGCCCCCGCGTCGCCCGCCCGGGCCGCCTCCACCGCGGCATTGAGCGCCAGCAGGTTCGTCTGGAAGGCAATCTGCCGAATGGTCTTCACGATCTCGCCCGACTGACCCGCTGACGTCTGGATCTGGGCTATTGCTTCGTCCATCCGTTGCATGGCGTTCCGGCCGTCCACTATCACCTCCCGTGCTTCGGCGATCAGGACATGGGCCTGCATGCTGTTCTCCGCGTTCTTTCGTGTCATCGAGGCCATTTCATCCAGGGATGCGGTCGTCTCCTCCACCGAAGTGGCCTGATCTCTCGTCGCCTGCGACAGATGTTGCGAGAAGAAGGCCACCAGGTCCGCCGTCTCTTCCAGCCGGCGTGTTTCCCCCAGGAGTTGCTTCACCGCAACACCGATCGGTTTCAGGAAGATTCGGGTCAACAGGAAGAAGCACAGGATAACCTCCAGCAGAATGGCGCACAACGTCACGACCCCCACGCCGCGGGCGAACGACGCCAGCATCTTGTCGCCCGTCTCAGTGGACACGGAAACGCTGGTGACTCCGAGCACCGTGCCTTCCGGCACGTTATGGCAACCAAGACAAAGCTGCCGTGCCAAGGAGGGGCGAATGTAGCGAATGGAGTGCTGCGATGCGTCCAGCCGCTCGACTGCTTCTCCGCTCTCAAGCACCTTCTGGTCCAGCTCATCCAACGGCGAAGCGCCTTCGCGTTCCTTGAACTCCTGCGCCACGGCCGGACCACGTACTACGTGGACATCCTTCAGCAAGCCGGATTCCCGCGTGTTCCGCAGGAAGATCTCCAGCCCCACCATGTCTCCCGTCTGCCCGAACGTCTGCACGCTGCCCGCAACTACTGTCGCAATCTCCTGCGCAGCCCGTTCAATTTCCGTGGCATTGAGTCGCCAAGTCCTCAGGAAGACATAGGCTGAACTCAGCACGAAAACGATCACCAGGCTTGCCGCGAATACGGCTACCACTTTCAGGCGGAGCCATTGCCCGTTGCGTGGCCCCTGGTCCGGCTGGCTAGCTGAGATCGTCCCATCGAATTCCTGCATAAAGAGCTCCCGAATGAATATGAACGTTTACACTTCTCCGGGCGCAACATTCCGCAGGCTGAGCCCAAGCGAGCGTCTTCACCTCCTGGCCAAATTGCCGCGTGGCCAGTTGCAGGACGCTCGCGACGAAGTTCAGGAATGATAATGAAAAGCGTTCCTGGGTATCAAGTAAATACTTTACAGAATTCGGTCATTAAGCGCAGTATTAGTGGCCGGAGTGGGCACAATCTTGATTCTGCCGTCAGCATGCGGCGCATCTTCCACTTACGCGCAAGGTGCTGGGAGCCCGCCCAGCAACGCACGAGATGAGACTGCGGAGCGGTTCCTGGTTTGAGCATCAAGCGGCGAAACTTGTCTGCTGCCGTGGATTCAAGGAGTGGCTGGTGAGGTGCCGCGCAGGGCGATTCCGGCTTTCGCGTCCACGTGGGAGAAGGGGTTACGGTTGGAAACTAACCTTTCTTGACTTCCTGCTTTTCCGGGATACTGATCGCCCCGCGAAATGACATGAATTTGTTGAGCAGGTCAAACCAGAAGGGTGCGCCCAGGGAGACGGCGATGGTCGTCATGAGCCAGCCGGAAAGTCTCATGAACCAACCCCCGCAATCGTAGGCTTCCGCATCTTCCCACCCGATCGGAAGTCCAAGCAGCCTCAGTTGGGTTCCCCATTCCTTCATCTGTACGTCCAAATTGGCGAAATCCGCAGTTGAGGCCGGAGTCGGGGGGGAGTCCTGCTGCTTCGCCTGTTCAGCCCCAAGGTTGTTGGGCACCAACACAAGATCTGGATTGTCCTTCAGGCACTGCTCCGCGGCCGCAACCAGACTCTCGCGCAGCCCGGATTCCGAACTGAGATGCTTGATCAACGCGATACTGTCCACATTCAGCGCAAGCGTAATGATTGCGGCGATGAGGAAGGCGAAGACCTGCGCGCGGCGCCGGAATCGGCCCGAAAGGCGTTGCATCATACTGTCGAACCAATCCTGGACGTTCTCGTGGAACTTCTTCAAGTCGTCTTCGGCCGTGTTCAGACGCGCCAGCAATGCCTGGCGGAGTGAACTCTCCGCGGGCAGCAGCAGCAGCGTTTGCCGAACGGATTCGGTGGAATCCATGACCCGGGGGACCGGGCGGGCTCTCTTGGCAGCGGCGTTTGGCTTGCCAAGCCCCTGCGCGGTTTCCGCAAGGCACTCCACCAGCGCGGTCGAAAACAGGTTCGGCGGAATGTACGATGGCCGGTAGGTGAGCGAGGGGTTGTTTTCAGCGGGTGTTACGTCCAATCGGTGCGACACGCAGCGGCGAACACCACGCAACGCGCCGCAAAACAGGCGGACGCCCCCAGCGGGCGTGGTGCCCAGGCTGGAAATCAACGGGTGTTTATTGAAACGCGTTGCCACCGCGGCGCGATTGCGGGCCCATTCGTCCCGCGACGGAGCGGAGCCGCTCTGGCACAGCGCTTTCGCCAGCGCATCGTCGGTCATGAGGCGGTTCAGGAAGTCATTGAGGTCTCGGGCACGGAAGCGAAGCATTGTCAGCACGACCTCATTCAGTGCCGAGCAAATCAGGCCCAACAACAAATAAACGAACGCCAAGCCAATCGCCAGTTCCACAATCTCCATGCCAAACATACGGCTTCCCCCCGTCAAGTTTCGGCGTACAGGCGCGGGTGCTAGACCTTCAGCAAGCGCAACAGGACCTTGCATTGATAGTGGTAGGAATTCACACCGCTCCCGTTGTAGCGGCGGACGGCATACGGCCAGTCACACCCAAGATCCGCCCGGGCGGGAACGCCACTGTACTGTCGGACTGTGTGATACCCGGTAGGTTCATATACATGCCCCGACCCTTCGTAGAATGGTGTTTGACCCGCGACGATGTTCACTTTGCGCGCGTTCCGCGCACAGGCCGTGCAGTCGCGCATGAATCGTGCATCGTCCTGGGGATGTTTGCAGCGGCACAGCGGTCCGGCGCCACGTTCTTTCATGCGGTCGTCCGCCTTGGTGCCACTCGTGTTGCCATTGACGAAATGCTGGAACTTGTCTTCCAGTTCGGCGACGGCCTTCTCGACATTGCCCTTAACGTCCAATATGAAATCTTGCACCTCATCTTCGCGGGGCGGATGGTGGAAGATGGTGAACTGACCTATGCCGTAACCCCTTGAGGTGATCTTGTCCTTGTCGCTTGCGTTCGTGTCCAAACCCACCACCACGAAATTGTCCTTGTTCTTGACGGATGGAACACAGAAGTGTTTCGTGTCACTCTCCTGGGCGAAGATGGCCAGCAGGAAGGGGATCGGGACCGAAGGCGACTTGATGGCCATCAGCGCAGCCACGGCCTTCGCGTTTTCGCTGGCTGGATTGTCCGCGGCAGGCACCTTCGGAAAATGATCATCGCCAAGCAGGTCGGCGATGCACCCGGCAAGCTGTTCCGTCAACACGCCATCTACCCTGACCACCCTGGAACGATTGTAGTCGACAACACGCACCGGCGCGTCCCCGTCCTGGGCAGTGCTTCTCCCCGCATTATTCATCAGATCAAATTGCAGCCGCCGCAGGGCCCGCTGCGTGCCTTCGCCGAACTGTCCGTCAATCCCTGCGCGCAGATAGCCCAGTCGCCGCAGGTCACGCTGCAAGTCCTCGACCAGGCCGGCATCATTCGATGCCCCCTTGCTCATCGACAACCCCGGTTTCTGATAGGAAAGTGTCATGGTTTTCTCCTCGGCGGTTTTTGTGCCGATTCGGCCTCCGCCGCCCCTGGCCCCTCATTTCCTCAACTCTGCAGTTGCATCGGGGGGTGAAACCGATGAAACTATCACCGCACTGGGACAACACGCAGACAGAAATTATGCGCACTACAGGACACAGCGCTAGCACTATTGCACAAGGGTGTAGAAAAGTCAATCCCCTGACTGTGCAAGGTGCAACTCTGCGAATCCGGCGATGAACCACGTGGGCACGGGTTTAAGATGAGCCCGCCACGCATGGCCGGCTGCCTGGGTTCGCCCCTGAGATTGAACGCGCGGCTATGACCGTTTCTCAGTGGTTAGCCGTGGTCTCGAAGGCATAGAGGCGCGCGTTCCGGAGCGTGAAGCGCAGGCAGACCGGCTTGCCGTTCAGTGCCTGGAGCGGTTTTGCCCATGTCTTCGGCAAGTCAAGCCCGTTTGCGACGAGCGGGGTGGTGTCCTGAGCCGTGAAGCCGGGGATGGGCTGCCTCTGTTCGTCGAGCACTTCGACCACAATGCTGCCCTGGGAGGCGTCGGCATTGAGGGTGATCCGGCCGGCGTTCAGCATCAGCACGGGCGTGATGAGATGTCCGGGCTTTTCCCCGGCCACGCGGGCGACGTAGCGGTCTCTTGGAATACGGAGCAGGCCGATCTGGCGCTCTTCGAAGCGGTTCACCTTGTGTCCGCGTGCGTAGCCCCCGTAATAGAGGAAGACCTCGTCGCCGACGAGGACTTGCTCGTCGATCCAGGCGTGGGCGTGGTCCCAGGCCCCTTTCTTCGGATCAGGATCGAAGAAATGCGTCCGGTCGCGGTACCACGTTTCTCCGTCATGCGTCCACGCGAGGGCGGTGTACCCCATGCCGTAGGCGTCCGGCGGGTCGGGCGGGTTGTCCACTTTCACTTCGTCCCGCAGCACTTTCACGAGGCCGATTGTGAGCGGGCCGCGCTCAAGATACCCGTCCATGGCGTAGAATTGGGTTTCGCCCGCGTCCTGGCTGTCCGGGGTGACGACATAATGCGGCGTCTGCCATGTCACGAGATCGTTGCTGGCGCTCTGCATCGTGATGCGGCGCTGGCCGCTCCAGGCATCGCCCGTGCGGTAAACGGAAATCGTGGCGACATAGCGCTTGCGTATCGTGTCCCGGAAGAGTCCCGTAATGTCGTGATTGTGCCGCAGCACCGGGCCGTCCGTCAGCGGTGTCCAGGCAAGTCCGTCCGGAGATGCGGCAATTTTCAGGCCGCCATCCATGTACCACCCGTACTTGTAGCGCTGTTCCGCGTTGGGAAAGCCGGGGCCGTCATCGATGACGCTTACGCCGAACTGGATGGGCGCCGGGTCGTTGAGCACGCGCGCGGGACGCTGCCAGTGGATTCCGTCCTCGGAGTCCATGCAGGCAATGTGCGATCGTCCGCCGTTGAAATCCTCGACGCGGTGGCCGAACCAGATGCGGAAGCGTCCGGTGTCCGGGGTGCGAAGCACGGACATGTACGGCTGGAAACAGCCATCTTCCTTGCCGGTGATCACCGGATTGGGGATGGCCGGGTCCCGTTGCGGCGTGTTGACCTGGCGTTCAAGGTTGTCCGACGCCGCGATGAGGGACTCGTCGATCAGCAAGTGCGGGCCGGGCGCGAGATTGACGGGGGCGGAGGAAGATGCGCGCTGGCCGGGCTCATAGACGCGCGCTCCGGAACGGCTCAATGGAATGCTCTCCGCGGCGTCCTGCGCTGCGATTGGCCGGCCGCACAGGACAAGACAGGCTGCGATCACCGCGGCAATAGGCGCGGCAAACCTGTGAAGGCGGAAGTGATTGATGTTCGTGCCCATATGTCGCCCTTTCCCGACCGCTTGGTTCTCTGAGTTCGTTGCGTTCCCTGTGGTTGACACGGAGAGGATTCTAACCGCAAAGAACCCATAGATCGCAACGAATAAGAGCCTGTCAGCGGTACAATCCGAGGAGGTCTCTAAGGCGGATGGAGGCCATGTCGAAGGCCATGCGTGCGGAGTCGCTGACAGGATGCACCCGGGATTCGGGGTTGTTCAGCCAGCGCACCGGGACCTCGTCGATGCGCAGCCCGAGGCGGCGCGCGATATAGAGGATTTCCGCGTCAAAACTGAATCGCTGGACGGTTTGCCGGGGGAAGACGAGTTCGCAAGCCTTCCGCGTGAAACCCTTGAAGCCGCATTGCGTGTCTTTGAACTGCGTGAGGCCGAGCAGGCGCAGCAGCACGTTAAAGGCGCGGCCCATGGACTCGCGGCACCACGCCTGACGGATGACAATCTCCGATTGCGGAAGTGCCCGTGAGCCGATGACAATATCCGCGCCATCCTCGAAGCGCGGCCAGATCTTCTCCAACTCCTCGATGGGGGTGGAGCCGTCCGCATCGAAGAAGACCCGGAAATCACCCGTGGCCTTCTCGAGCATGCCGGTGCGCACGGCATGCCCCTTGCCCCGGTTTGTGCCGTATCCGGTGCAGGCAAGCCGGGTGGGGCGGGCCTTCTCACCAGCGGATGCGATAATGCCGGCGGTGCCGTCCGTGCTTCCATCGTCCACCACAACAATTTCGGCCGCATAGGGTTGAGCATCGAGGTAGTCCAACGTCCGGCGAAGCGTCTCGCCGAGGCGTCTCTCCTCATTGTATGCGGGGATAATCAAGGACAGGTGCACGTGGAAGTCTTCCTGAATGGAGGGGGCGGCCACCGAGGTCGTCGCCGCGATGGCCGCCCCGCTGATTCTTAGTTGAGGGGCTTTACCCAGATGTTCCGATACTTGACCGCGTTGCCGTGATCTTGAAGCAGGAGCGTGCCTTTGGCGGCCTCTTCCTCGGAGACGCCTCCCGGCGTGGCGCCGTCCAATTCGTGATGATCATGAATCACGATGCCGTTGTGCACCACCGTGATTTCCGCGTTCTTCACTTTTTTCCCGGCCGCGTCGAACTTCGGCGCAATGAAAGTGATGTCATACGTCTGCCACTGGAGCGGCGGCAGCGACGCGCAGGTCAGCGGAACGGCTTTCTTGTAGATGCCGCCGCAGAGATTGTCCTTCGGCTCGTCCGTGAAACTGTCCAGGACCTGCACTTCATAGCGGCCCATGAGGTAGACGCCGCTGTTGCCGCGGCCCTGCCCGCCCTGTTCCTCATCCGGCATGAACGGATTCATGAACTCGACGTGATACTGTGCATCGCCGAATTCCTGCTTTGTCATGAGACTGCTTCCGCCCACTTGCATGGCGCCGTCTTCCGTGACGCCCCAGGTCAGCGGGTAACGCTGCCACGAATCCGTATTCTTGCCGTCGAAGAGCACGACGGCACCCGCGGGCGCGGCCGCGCCGAGCGTGGGGGGCGTAAGGAAGACGCGTTTCATCTCAAACTTGATTCCCGGGCACTTCCCCTCCCCGGCCTTGTCGCACGGCTTTTCGCATTTCCCGCAGCAATTCTTGCCGCACTTCCCGCAGCAGGCCGGCTTGGCTTCCGCCTTGGGACATTTCTTGACGCACATCAAGGGGCATTTCTTCTCGCACTTCTCAGCGCAGGCCGAAAGCGGCATGAAACAGCCTATAAGCGCCTCATTCTTGGCCGAGGCTTTCACGGCATACTTGCCACCCAAGATATCCGTGAGGTCGATCATGCCCTCGAAAAGGGCCTCCTTGTTGTCCCCCTTCTTGCCGGGCACGACAAAACGCCACTCCTTGCCATCCTTTGCGCCGATGTAGAAGACCGCCCGATACGCGGACTTCGGCAGCGTGGAGATCTGCACCCGAAGTGCCTTGCCGTCCGCGCCCGGGCCGGCGAAGCTGCCCGCATAATTACCCATAAGATGATCGTCATCCGCCGCCATGGCCAGGCTCGAGACTGCCAGCGCAATGACCGCGAACACACCTGCAAAACGCCACATAGTATGGTTTCTCCTTGTCCAGTTCTCAGTTTCCCGTCAAAAAAACGTGGTGCGCACTCTAGCACACGGCCCGCTTTTGGACCAAACCTCCGAGACAGTCGTTGACAGCATGCGATTCATTCCGTTAGCCTGAATCCAGGAGTTCCTGATGATGAAGCCCCCCATCCACATTCGACTCTGTGAAAAGGACCTGCTTGTTCCGTCCGGGACCCGCCTGCTTGAACTGCGGGAACAACACAAGCCGGGGGCGGACGTGGTTGTTCTGAACGGCTTTCCCGCTGCGGAAGACTGTGTGTTGGCGGAGGGCGACGAGGTGGTTCTCATCACACGCGGGGAGATCCCCAGGGAGGAAGACCTGGAAGCGTTGATGGCCGCGCGGCATACCCCGGGCGTCCATGACGTGTTGAAGGACGCGGTGGTGGGCATCGCGGGGCTCGGGGGGCTGGGCTCTTCCGTGGCTGTCGCCTTGGCCCGGGTGGGAATAGGGACGCTGGTACTGGCCGACTTTGACGTGGTCGAACCGAGCAATCTCAATCGCCAGCAGTACTTTATCGATCAAATCGGCCAATTCAAGACCGAGGCGATTTCCGCCAACCTCAGACGCATCCACCCCGGCGTGACGCTGGAACCGCACCGCATGCGGCTGGATGCGGAGAACGTTCCCAACGTCTTTGCTTCGGTTCAGGTGCTGGTGGAAGCCTTCGACACCGCCGAGGCCAAAGCCATGCTGGTGGAGAGCTTTGCCCGGGCCCGTCCTGGAGTTCCGATGGTGGCGGCCTCCGGCTTGGCTGGCCACGGCGCCGGGAACCCCATTCTCACCCGAAAACTCGGCAATGCCTTGTGGGTCGTGGGAGACTTGGAGGCCGCCGCGGCACCCGGGATGGGCTTGATGGCACCCCGGGTCGGCATCGCGGCACATCATCAGGCAAACGCCGTTATTCGGCTTTTGCTGGGTGAGTCTCCCACCGCATAACCCGCAGAAACATAAAATAAAACTTGACAAACAAGACGCGCTGACCTACATTGTTTACAGTTCTGAGCATTGTCACAGGTTTCCCAGGGGGGACAAGGGGCCGATGGACATGGAAGAAGCGCGGCAACAGGGTGCTACGGTACAGCCAGGGGAGACGGCGACTTCAACGGAACCCCCTTTCACGCTGCGGCTTGCCGAGAATCGCATGGCCCTATACTTCACCGGCGTGGTCCTTCCGGAAAGCAAAGATCAATTGATGTCCCAGGTTTCGGGCGAATTGATCCGTCTGGGGCTGGGCGGGGGCAGTCAATTGGTTCAGGCGTCGCGCCGTCTGGATGAGGCCCTGGCCAACGGCCAGTCCGACCTGCACGACTATATTCTGCTGCAGGGTGCGCCGCCGCTGCCGCCCAAAGAAGCGAGCCTCGAATGGGCGGCCAACTTCTTTGAGAGCGGGTACGTTGTGGATCCCTCGACCGGGCTGGCGGATTACCGGCGGCGGTTGGGGCGCCTCTCGGTCGCGGAGGGGGAACACCTGGCAACGCTGATTCCCGCCGAAGCCGGAGTGGACGGGCAAGACCTCATGGGCCATTCCGTGCCGGCGGCGCGTCCCAAGCCTTTTCGCGTGCGCGCGGGCGCCAATGTGCGCTTCGACGAAGCCGAAGGGAAGTATTTTGCGACGCGGGACGGTCGCATTCGCTTCACGGGCAGCGCGCTTATTGTGGACGACGTATTCACCGTGTCGGGCAGTGTGAACCTGAAGACCGGCCACATCAAGCATCCGGGCACCCTGCTCGTCAGCGTGAACATCGAATCGGAAGCAGAGGTTGAGACGCAGGGTGACATCGAGGTGAATGGCATTGTCGAGAATTCCGTGATCACGACGACCGGCACGCTGCTTGTGCACGGCGGCATTACGGGAGGCCCCCGGTGCAAGATCCGCGCCGAAGGCGGTGTGCATGCCCAGTTCATCCGTAATGCTGATATTGAGTCCAACGGCGATGTCATCGCCGAGCACGAGATAGATCAGTCCATAATCAAGACCCGGGGCACTGTGGCCGTGTTGCACGGCCGCATCGTGGGCGGCGAGATCATGGCTTTGGGCGGCATAGAAGCGGATCAGATTGGCAGCGAAGCGTATGTGCGCACGAACCTGAGCGCAGGCGAGGACTACCGTCTCAAGGAACTGACCGCCAAGCGTGAAACGGAACTGGAATCCCGGCGCGACGCCCTTCGTAAGATCTCCGAACGTCTGGCGCCGCTCAAAGAAAGGAGCCGAAACCTTCCGCCCCGCCTGCGCGAATTGGCGACAACCCTGTTGAACGAAGCATCGAAGATCAACGAGGCCATCCGCGAGGCGCAAAAGGAACTTGACGCCGCGCGTGCCGACTCCGCCACGCGAATGCGAAAAGAGGTGTACATTCGCCGCGAAATCTATCCTGACGCCTTCTTTTTCATCCCGCCGCTGAACATGCTGGTTCGGGATCATGTGGACGGGCCCGTAAAGGTTGTGATTCAGGAAGGCGATATCCATCTCGTTCAAACGCGGGAACGCTGAGTTGCACCCCTGACATCTTCCGCCTTGGGAAAGCAGCGAGACTGCGGGCCTTTTTTCAGACCTGACGCACACCGCAGGGCTTCTCTGCCGGAACAGCCACAGGCACCACGCAACGCACCCGTCTTGATCTCCAGCGATGGCGACGCGCAGGCGCTATGAACGCTTCCGGTAAACGAGTATCCGGGCCTTCGGCCGCTCGGAGATCGTGACGGCCAAGCCGGGCGCCATCAGCTCTTTCCCTGAAAGTGTCTGCACATCGGCGGTATCGAAATCGGCAACCTCGTACATTGCGTCCGCTTCGAGGCCCTTGAGGCAGACCCGCGCGCGCTCGTACGGGCAATCCGGACGCCGGAATGCCTGGACAAGCCCCTGGCCGAGATCGGGCCGGTCGAATTGCCAGATCATCCAGAGGTCCGTGGCAAGGGAGTAGGGGGTCAGCGGATGGAAATCGCCGAGGAAATTGTCCGCGATGCGCCGCCATTCTCCCGTGAGCCGGCGCCAGCGATCGAAGTCGAAATGGGTGACGTCGGCGGCATCGGGCCCGAAGCTCAACTCGGCCATCATGCTGCTCCGCGTCCAGTACTCATCCTTCTCGTAGATGACCCCTGTGCCGTGATAGGGCACCCAGAGGGACAGGCCGTAGCTCAGGCATTGCTGTCCTTCCGGGCCGTTGTACCAGTCGCTGCGCAATAGCGGCACGGCCCGGCGCAGCGTTTCGAGATCGTTGCGGCGGCCACCGGACGCACACGAGTCAATCAGCATCCCGGGATGCCTGCGGCGCAGTTCATCCCAGTAGGCGAAGTACCCTTCGACATGCCGGATCTCCGTGATGCCCTGGCGGTCCTCTGTGTCGTTCTTGCGCCAGTAGGCCAGGGGATCCATGTTGAAGTCCTGCCGATAATAGTCGATGCCCTGTTCCGTCAGGAGACGATCGATGTGGTCCGTGAGCCAGGAACGGCACGCCGGGTCCCCCAGATTGAGCAGGCCGCCGCCCGCGCCGCCCAGGACCCATTCCGGGTGCTTCTCCGTGAGCCAGGTGCCGGGATGCACGCGTTCCGGCTCGAACCAAACCATCGTCACCTTGCCGTTTTCATGCATGTAGTCGCTGAGCGCCCGGATCCCGTTCGGAAAGCGCCCCGGATCCACCTCCCACGTGCCGGTCTTCGGCCAGCCAACGCCATCGCAGGGGTACCAGCCTGCGTCCTGCCACCAGCAGTCGAAGTCGATCTTCTCCTCCAGATGCCGCTGAAGGAAAGAACGTTCCTTGTCCGCCACCGTCATGAGGTTTGGATAGTAATTGCCGTTGCAGAGCGACATCATCGGCTTCAGCGGCTTCCCGCCGGGCCGCGGGAGGTTATGGGCGAGCATCCAGCGCCGCCAGACGTTTTGCGCACGCAGCCAATCTCCTTCGTAAAACTGCAGCACGATCAAGGGGGTGCGCACTTCCTCGCCCGGGTGCAGTCTGAAGTGGGTCAGTTCCTGGCCCGCGCGAAAGCGCAGCCCGGACGCGGCATCCCGCTCAAAGCGCGCCGACCACTGGCCCGCCCAACTCACCACGGCAATCACGCCGCCGTCTTTCCACTCCAGATTGAAGTAAGGAAACGCTGTCTGGGTCGGACGCCCACCGGTATTGGCGATGTCCTTTACGGCGTTCGGCGGCAATGCTTCCGCGTGCGGCGCGTAACTCTCCGGGGCGCAGATATCGCCCGTGTGGTGATGCAGGATGCACTCCCCCCCGGCGCAACGTTCGAATCGCATGTCAACAGGCTGAATCTGCTCCAGGATCGGGGTGTCCGCGGCCCCGTTGTTCTTGAAGTAAAGCGTCCACTCGACTGTGGGGAAATCCGCGTAGACAACCCCGACGCTGCGCAGTTCCAGACCGGACTTCGGATCGAAATAACGTGCTGCATATTCCGTGCGGGTTTCGTCCAGGCGGCGCGACGTGTTTTCGGATTTCCAGTCCTTGAGGAAGGCGCCGGAGGCCTCACCGCCATACACAAACGAGAAGCAGACACTATCCCCGCCGGCCTCAAAGTGATTCCTTGCCCACTCCCGCGCCTGAGCCAGTTCCGCAGGCCCGGGAACCACTCCGGCGGCGGCCAACGCGATCAGCAGCGGAGCCATCATGCGCATTCCCTCCCATGCCTCTGTACACGTCGCTATTATGCCTCGGTCCATAGCCGTGTACAAACCGGATTTGCCCACTTTCCAGCCGTGCGGCGTGGTGATATAATGCGACAGGTGTCAACGGGGCCGGGGGAGGAGTTGTACGGGAAGGTCCGCACGTTCACTTCCGGCATCCACGAGGAAAGGGCATTGCATGCGGATGAGATTCATCTTCCTGGGGATTGCATTATGTCTGTCCGGCGCCGTTGGTTCATGGGCGGAATCGTGGGAGGCCGTGCAACCCGGAGCTGCGCCGGGACAACCCATCTTGAGTACGTGCGACTCAATTCCGAACGGGGTCCGGGTCACCTGTTCGTTGCCTGGCGCAAGTTGGGATCCAATTGTGAAAGATGGCCAACCCTTTGCGCGGATCGCCGTGCCGGGCGCGGGCGTCTGCGGAAAGCTGGGCCAGCCTGAACTCCCGGCGTGGCGGCGGCTCGTGGAAGTCCCCGTGAACGCCGAAAATATCCGCGTGACTATCATCAGCGAGAAGACAGTCCCGCTGGCCAGGTCCAAGGACACCGCTCCCTTGCCCGTCTTTCCAGTGCAGCCGCCGGCGGTCAAGCTTCCGAACGCACCGGTGCCGCCACTCGTCTGGAACAAGGCCTATTATTCCTCGGCAAAATCTCCCGAGGCGCCCGCGGTCACACTCGCGCCGTACGGCATTCAGCGCGGCCGGCGCTTCGTCGAAGTGACATTCAGCCCCGTGGCATATGCGCCCGCCGCAAACACCCTCAGCGCGGTGAGCAGCGCAACTTTTGACGTCACGTGGGACTGCGGCGGCAAGCCGGCCGAGTATCGCCCGGCCCGGTACGCCGCGCCCGGTCTCGACGCAACGCTGGACGCACTCGTGCTCAACAGCGACTCCGCGTTCGACAAGGGCTATCACGAACTGCCGGCCGGTTATCTCATCATCGCGGCGCCCGCCTATGCCGCCAGCACGCATCTTGCCGATTTTGCGGCCTGGAAGCAGGCACGGGGCTTTGAGGTGACGCTCGTTTCCACCGCCGTCACCGGGTCCACCGCCACGCAGGTTCGTGACTACATTCTCAACGCCTATCAGCATTGGACACGTCCCCCGCAGTTTGTCCTTTTCGTCGGCGACTCCGATACGATCCCGGGATGGGTGGGCATCGGCGATGACAATCCTCTCACAGACCTCAACTACACGATTCTCGAAGGCGCGGAATACAACACGCCCGACGTATGGATTGGCCGCTTCTCCGTCCGATCGGAGACGGAACTGGCGCATATTGTGGACAAGGCCCTGAATTACGAACTGGGCACCTGGAGCACCGCTCCGGGCTGGGAGAAGCATGCATCCTTCCTGGCCAGCACGGACAACTACTCGGTCACCGAGGGCACGCACAACGCCGTCATCGCGGGCAGCTACACCCCCGCGGGATACACCTCGGACAAGCTGTATTCCCACACGTACAGCGCCACAACGCAACAGGTTCTGGATGCATTAAACGGCGGACGTTCCATGATCATTTATTCCGGGCACGGCAGTGAGACGTTTTGGGCGGACGGCCCTGTCTTTCAGCCGGCCCAGGTGAATGCAGCGACGAACGATGTATTTCCTTTCGTGTGGGCCTTCTCCTGCCTGACGGGGTCTTTCGGAACCACGGAATGTTTCGCCGAAACCTGGCTGCGCGCCGAACACGGCGCAGTGGCCTATATCGGATCTTCAGTCACCTCGTATTGGACGGAAGACGACATCCTGGAACGCGCCATGGCCACTGCCTTCTTTACGGACGGCCGTGTCTGGACCGGCGGGCTGATGAACCGCTCCAAGTCCTTGTACTATGCCCATTTCGGAAACATCAGCACGACCCGGCGTTATTACGAAATGTACAATCTTTTCGGGGATCCCTGTGTGGATGTGTACAATCAGATCACGCAGGATTTGTCCGTCAGCCATGCGCCCATGATTCCCTCGGGCGCACCCACCTTTGAAGTTACGGGAGTTCCGGAAGCAGCGGTGGCCACGCTGATGCAGGGCGGGGCCGTGCATGGCATTGGCATCAGCGCCGGCGGGGCCGTGACAATCCCCATTTCGACGCCGCTGCTGAGCGGCGAAGCGACGCTCACGATTTGTTGCCAGAACTACCGCCCCTATCGGCAGACGCTGCAGATCGCCGCGGGCTCGGATGGGCTCGTGATGTTCGATCATCAGGCGTACACGTGCCCGGCCACTGTGTCTGTCACCCTGAGCGACGCTGATTTGGCCGCGTTGTCCGCCTACGATGTCGAACTCACGGCGAGCAACGGCGACACGGAAACCCTGACCTTGGATTCCGTTCTGGGAGGTGTCTTCCACAATTCCATCGCCCTGGCCTGTGGACGTGGCTCGTTTACGCCGCAGGACGGCGTGCTTCAGGTGGAGCATGAAAACACGATCACGGCGGCCTATGAAGATGCGGACACGGGGAGCGGTTCACCCGCCCTCAAGACGGATACGGCGCTGATCGACTCAGAGGGACCCCTGCTCACGGCGGTGGAGGTGACCCAGGTGAGCGCGGACGCCGCCACAATCTACGTCGTTACAAATGAACCCTCCACAGCGGAAGTCCTCTGTGGCGGCGCCTGCGGCGGTCCTTTCCCCATCACCGTATCAGACAACAACCTTGCGCTTACGCATTCGGTCGTGTTGCAGGGACTCTCCCCGGACACCCCGTACTCCTTTGAAGTTTACGTACGGGATGCACTCCAGAATCCCGGCACGCCCAGTGCCTGCTACAGTTTTCGGACCGAAGTGCGCCCCGACTTCTACACGGAACTCTTCTCGAGTGGCGTGGATCTCGCCAACTTCACGCTCACGTTTGCCCCGGGGGCCATGTCGGACTTCTACAGTGTGTGCAGCACCTTCTCCGACGCTTTCCCCGTCGATCCGCTGTCCGGATCGCAGGCGCTCGTGCTTTCTGACGACGGCAGCAGTGAAATCGTGGTGCCTGGCGGTGGGCACGTCACGTTCTATGGGGTCGAATACAGTTCCTTCTTTGTGAATGCGAATGGCTCAATCACATTCGGTTCGCCGGATGGATCCTATGAAGAGAGCATCGAGGCCCATTTCGCCATGCCTCGTATCGCCGGGGCATTCGACGATCTCTACCCGCCGGGCGGCGGTTCTGTGCGGTGGACCGCCCTTGCAGACATGATTGCCGTAACGTGGTTGAGTGTGCCGCAGATTAGCAGTGGGGCCCTGAACAGCTTCCAGATTCGCCTGCATTACGATGGGACGATCGGCATTACCTGGTTGTCGATCGGCTCCACCTCGGCCGTGGCTGGGCTCTCACAGGGCCAGGACATTCCCGCCGCATTTGCAGAAAGCGACCTCTCGACCTATCCGGACTGCGCCGGAAGCGAGGGTGAAGGCGAAGGCGAGGGCGAGGGCGAAGGTGAAGGCGAGGGTGAAGGCGAAGGCGAGGGGGAAGGCGAGGGCGAGGGGGAAGGCGAAGGGGAAGGCGAAGGCGAGGGTGAAGGCGAGGGTGAAGGCGAGGGTGA
>CAILVY010000076.1 GCA_903837785.1 Candidatus Hydrogenedentota bacterium | reverse complement strand
TGCTGGTTCAGGCTTTCGCCCATTGACCAATATTCCCTACTGCTGCCACCCGTAGGTGTCTGGACCGTGTCTCAGTTCCAGTGTGGCCGATCAACCTCTCAGCTCGGCTACCCATCGGAGCCTTGGTGGGCTATTATCCCGCCAACTAGCTAATGGGGGGCGGACTCATCTCTTGGTGGCGCCTTGCGGCGCCTTTCATTGCCCAGGCCTGGACCCGGACAATCACATGCGGTATTAGCGGCCGTTTCCAGCCGTTATCCCCCGCCAAGAGGCAGATTATCCACCTGTTACTCACCCGTTCGCCGCTAACCGTATTGCTACGGCCCGCTCGACTTGCATGTATGAGGCCTGCCGCCAGCGTTCGTTCTGAGCCAGGATCAAACTCTCCGATAAAAATCGAACACATCCCCGAGGGGCTGTGTCTTGAGCAAGTTTGATTCCTTTATTCTTCCTCGCTTACGCAAGGAAGGGAGTAATCAGGAATCTTCTTTTTGGGCGCTGATGGCGCTCGCGCGCTATCAGCTATACACAAGACAGTTTCTTGATTCGTCGTACATCGTATTCAATTTTCAAAGAGCGCGACACGTCAGAGACGCGACAACCCGCAACCGGCACCGCACTTACGCACGATACCAGCGCAAGCCCTTCGACATCCGTTACCGGATGCCGACTCTGTCTTCATCCAGGCGTGTAGTATAGCATGCCTTGAGGCTATTGTCAAGCCCTTTGTCACCGCTTGGGATGGCGTCCAGACTGCGACCGTACCGGTCACTGGAGCAGCATGCCCTGGAGGAGGACCAAGGGCGAGTAGTGTAGCACTCGCATGCCCTACGTTTCAACTTTCATTCCCGCCCCGAGACAACAGTGTCCCATCGCCTCGTTTGCGGGGGAGTGTTCACAGCGGCGTGCTGCGAACAACGAGGCGTAAATATACACGATGAAACATCGAATGTCAACTCTTTTCTCATCGCGCCGATTCCCCACGTTTTCCGGGGGGCTTTCCGCGTCTCGCGCGGGGCGGGTGCGGCCCCCCTTTCCCGCGGCGCGGCGTGCTGAAACCCTGCACTGGCGGGCCTCTTTCTGTCTGGAACTGCAGTACGGCACACATCAAGTTAGTAGGAGTTACACAGAACGGACGGCCAAAGGAATCCGGTGCACGGCGCGCTGTTGCTGTGCGACGGAAACGCACCGCAGCCTCTTGCCTTGCGCCGTTGCCGCTGCCGGGGTGTCGGTGCGAGGATGCGCCCAACGCGGGTACGCGCTATAATCGCTCGCACAACGGGAGGACGCGATATGCAAGCACAGTACACCCGCCGGGAAGCTTTGGGGTTGTTGGGAGCGCTGGGATTGGGCACGGCGCTGGCGGGCGGCGCGACCGCGGGCGCGGCCGGCAAACAGCGGCCCAACATTGTATTCATCATGAGCGACGATCATGCCGCGCATGCGCTGAGTTGTTACGGGAGCCGGGTCAACCGCACGCCCCACCTGGATCGGATTGCGGAAGAAGGGATGCGTTTTGATCAGTGCCTGTGCACGAACGGCATCTGCGGCCCGAGCCGCGCGGTGATTCTGACCGGGAAGTATAGCCACCTGAATGGATTCCGCACGAACAGCGACCAGTTCAACGGCGCGCAGCAGACTTTTCCCAAGCTTCTGCGGGAGGCGGGCTACCGGACGGGGATGATCGGCAAGTGGCACCTGGTCAGTGAACCCACGGGTTTCGACTACTGGAACATCCTTCAGGGCCAGGGCGAATATCACGACCCGGTGATGATTGAGATGGGGAAGAAGCGGAAGCGCACGGGCTATGTCACGGACATCATCACGGACTGCACGATGGAGTTCATTCGCGGCCGGGACAAGGATACGCCCTTCTGCGTGATGTGCCATCACAAGGCGCCGCACCGTCCCTGGGTCCCGGACGAGAAGCACGCGCATTTGTTTGAGAACACGCCGATCCCCGTGCCGGCGACCTTTGAGGATGATTACCGGAACCGCTCAAAGGCGGCTGAGCGCGCGGAAATGCGGGTGGCTCGGGACCTCACGCCGGAGGACTTGAAAGTCGAACCCCCGGCGGGACTTTCGGAAAAGGACCTCGCTCACTGGAAGTACCAGCGTTATCTGGAGGATTACCTGCGGGTGGTCGCCTCCGTGGACGAGAACGTGGGCCGCTTGCTGGATTTCCTGGATGCGGACGGCCTTCGGGAGAACACGCTGGTGGTTTACACGTCGGATCAAGGCTTCTATCTGGGGGATCACGGGTGGTTCGACAAGCGCTTCATGTACGAGGAATCGCTGAAGATGCCCTTGCTGATGCGCTGGCCGGGGATCATCGAGGCGGGCCGCGTGAACAGCGCGATGGTTTCCAACGTGGATTTTGCGCCGACGTTCCTGGACTGTGCGGGGGCGACCGTGCCCGCGGACATGCAGGGGACGCCGTTTACCCCCCTGTTGCGGGGCGAGTCCCCCAAGGACTGGCGGAAATCCTTCTACTACGAGTATTTCGAGTACCCGGCCGTGCATATGGTTTATCCGCATTGCGGGGTGCGGACGGAGCGGTACAAGCTCATCCACTTTCAGTACAAGGACGAGATAGACGCCTGGGAGTTCTTCGATTTGAAGGAGGATCCGGACGAGTTGCACAGTTGTTACGATGATCCGCGCTATGCGCGCGAAGTGGAAACCCTGAAGGCCGAGTTGGCCCGGCTGCGGAAATCGCTGCAGGTGCCGGAGCCGGCATGAGGGGACGCTGGGGCGTGATGCGGAGACGGCCCGGTTCTGTTTCTGCACGCGCCATGAGCGTATATTGGAGCATGCCCGCACGCCGGACCAGGCTTGGCGCCCGGATGGCGCCCGGCGTCGGGAAAAACGGCCGCGAGATGCGGCTCAGGTGCCCGTATGGATGAAGTTCATTCTCAGCCCGGTCTCTCCCTGGGATGGAAGAAGACAGTGTTGTTCTCGCTTCTTCCGGTGCTGCTGCTGTTGATGGGCCTCGAGACGGCGGCGCGTGTGGCGGAGATCTGGTGGCCGCCGCGCGTGGTGGATGTCGGCCAGGGCTTCACCAAGGAAAGCCACCTGTTCGTCCCTTCGCCCGAGAACCCGGACAAAATGATGACGAATCCGAGCCGCACGGTTTCGTTTCATCCCCAGGAATTCGAGCGCAAGAAGCCGCAGGGGACGATGCGCATCTTCGCGCTGGGCGGTTCGTCCGTGAATTATCTGGATTACGAGTTCCCGTTGCTCGCCGAACGGCTGCAGCGCGCGCTGAGCGGCAGATTCACGCGGGTCGAGATCATCAACTGCGGCGGCTTGTCGTACGGGAGCCACCGCCTGGTGCTGATTGCGGGGGAGGTTCTGGGCTATGAGCCGGATGCATTGATTTTCTATGAAGGCCACAACGAGTTTGAGGAGGTCGAACAGTTGGACCTCGCGAACCTTCGCGCGCTGCCGTTGCAGCGGGCGCTGGTGCACGTGGCCATGTATCGTTTTGTGCGGGACCGGATTGCCGGGCTTCGCATTGCGCGGCTGGAGGCGGAACACAACCGGCGCCTGCTGGCGACGACGATCCCCGACACGTCCAAGAGCTGGGGGCACCCGTTTACGCCGGAAGAGGTGAGGCAGCGGATGGAGGCGTTCCGTCAGAACCTGTCCAGCATCGTGGAGATGTGCCAGTCGCGGAAGGTCCAGGTCGTGCTCGGCACGGTGCCGTCCAACCTCGTCAAGCCGAATCTGCCGGGCGAAGACGGTAAGCGCTACGAGCAGGTGGTGGCGTTGTTTGCGAAGGGTGCCTACGAGGAGGGAACGCGCCTTGGCCGGGACATCCTGAAGCATGCCTCCCCGCGGCATCAGTCGTCGGATGTGGAGAATGGAATCATCCGCGAGGTTGCGGCCCAGTACAAAGTGCCGCTGGCGGATGTCGAGGAGGCTGTCCTGGCGGCGGAGCCGCATCATGTGCCGGGGGAAACGCTGTTCAACGACCATTGCCATCTGAATCCCGAGGGGAACAAGATCCTGAGCGCGCAGTACGAACAACGGCTTCGCGAAGCCTTCGGACTGCCGCCGCGCTAGTTCGGGACGTTCGGGGGAGGGATGTCCCGGGTCCAGGGGGTGGTTTGGGAAACGAGGGGGGTGCCGGGAGTGTGCGGGACTGCGTCACTGCGGAGGTGTCTGAGGGAGGGGTATTCCAGGTTTCTTGGGAAACGAGGGATCCCCCAGATATTGTGGATGCCCTCACATCAACCAACCATAAGTTGTTGTCCCGGGCCAAAAAACAGAACAGACAGATCTCTCGATCTGCCTGTTAGAACTACAACCTCTGGATTAGCGGTCTTTCTCCAAGCCACTCGGCACCCAAGCCCGGAGGCCCGGAAGCAGGCGCTTTCGGAGATTAATAACCCGCTTTGATGTCTGCGCCGCCGCCACCCGTGGCACCACCGCCGACACCGCCCGCAGCACCGCCCGCGCCGCCACC
>CAILVY010000075.1 GCA_903837785.1 Candidatus Hydrogenedentota bacterium | reverse complement strand
CGCGGCGCTGATGCGCGATCTTGACAGGTTGCGCAAGGCGTGTGCGGCGTTTCCCGCCCCTCCGGATTCCGCGGAGTACAAGGCGTTGTATCTGGCCGTATGCGCCCTTCGGCGCCAATTCGCTCTGGCGAATCCTCTCCTGGACTTTGACTCGATATTGTGCGTGGCGCGCGGCACGTTCGAAGGCTCTGTCCGTTCGAATCCCGAGACGGCCGATCCACAGGGCGGGCACTTCGTCACGCAGTATTTCGGCTTCGACGCGCTTCCGGGCGGCGGCCTCTTCCGCATCTCGAACTACAAGACGGTACCCGAAATCAGCAACATCCTCGCGGACTCCGTCGTGCAGAACGGGCGCCTGAAAGGGCAGAAACTGGACTACGGCGCGTTTGCCACGCCGGATCTGTCCTTTGACGGCAAGACGATCGTCTTCGCGTGGACGGAGAATCACGAACACAAATGGGTTTATTCAAAGAAGACCTGCTTCCACTTGTTCAAAGTGGATATCGACGGCTCGAATCTGATGCAATTGACGGACGGCGACTTCAATGACTTCGATCCGTGCTGGCTGCCCAACGGCCGCATCGCGTTTGTCTCGGAACGCCGTGGCGGATACATCCGGTGTTTCGCGGCCTACTTGAAAGTGCGGAGCTACACGCTCTTCTCGATGCAGGATGACGGGAGCGACATCACGCCCCTGAGCTACTTCGAGACGAGCGAGTGGAATCCGAATGTGAACAACGAGGGACAGATCGTCTACACGCGATGGGACTACGTGGATCGCGAGAACTGCCTCGGCACCCG
This sequence comes from Candidatus Hydrogenedentota bacterium, assembly GCA_903837785.1. Lineage (GTDB taxonomy): Bacteria > Hydrogenedentota > Hydrogenedentia > Hydrogenedentales > CAILVY01 > CAILVY01. The sequence goes on along the minus strand of CAILVY010000075.1, from coordinate 7,858 downwards.
TTTCTGGATCAGCAATCCCGACGGCTCGAATCCGCGGGCGCCGCACGGAAACTATCCGCTCCCCTATCACACGTTCCCGGATCATCAGCCGTGGAAAGTGGAAAACGGGCGGGAATGGGACAGCCGCTTCGGCGCGCCGCTTGTTGAAATGGGCATCCGTGCCGTGCCGAACTCGCCGCTCTACGTATTCACGGCCGCGCCGCACCACGGCTCGATCTACGGGTCCTTGTGCATGCTCGATTTGCGCCAGGAAGACGATCACCACATGGGGCAGATCAAGCGCATCACCCCCGACGAGCCGTTTCCGGAAACCGAGACGCCGGGCCGGCGCCATTACAAGTACGGCACGCCCTGGCCCCTCAGCGAAGATTTCTTTCTTTCCAACGTGTGGGAGAATCTCGCGCTCGTGGATCGCTTCGGCAACAAAGAGCTGCTGTGCGACTTGCGATCGTTGCCCTGTCCGCAGGATGAACGTCTCCGCCTCGTCGATCCGATTCCATTGCGCGCGCGCCCGCGTCCCCCCGCCATCCCGCCCAAAGTCCGCATGAAGGGCAACGAATCCGCGCCCCCGGCCACGATTGCCGTGGCGAACGTGTATGCGTCCGACCTGCCGTTCCCCGAGGGCGTCAAGATCAAATGGCTGCGCGTGATCCAGAACATTCCGAAAACCAACCACGCGATGGGCGAACCGCTGATCGGCTATGAACGGGAGAACACCCCGCGCATTCCTCTGGGCATTGTGCCCGTCGAAGAAGACGGCAGCGCCTACTTTGAAGCGCCCGTGGCCAAACAACTGATCTTTCAGGCACTGGACGAGAACTACATGGCCGTCCAGTCCATGCGATCCGCCGCGTTTGTGCATCCGGGCGAACAACTCTCCTGCTATGGCTGTCACGAAAACACTCAGGGCGCGCCGCAGAAGGATACCCGGCCGCTTGCCATGCAACGTCCGGCTTCGAAACTGGAACCGGAATGCGGGCCCGTCGAGCCGATCAGCTATTTTCGCCAGATCAAGCCCATCTTCGAGAAAAACTGCGTGCCTTGCCATGTCGGGAAGGGCAAGGGCGTGCGGGACATGAGCTACGAGAAGCTGAAAGAGGACTATACGTTCTGGTTCTCCGGGGCCATGTTCACGGACATGACCACGGCGTACAGCGGCGTTCATGGCGGCTCGCGAACGATTCCCGGCCGCTTCGGCGCGCGCGCCTCGAAGATCGGCCAGGCATTGCTCACGGAATCTCACGTGAAAAACGTCTCCTCCGAAGACCGGCATCAGGTTGTGCAGTGGATCGACTGCAATTCCCTGCGCCTCGGCTCTTTCATTCGTGAAGACGAGCAACTGAAGGGGGAACTTGTCTGGCCGGGGCTCGATGTGGATCCGGCAAACCCCGCGGGGACCGAAGGCGCCGCGCCCGCGCTGAAGGGCAATTTCTGGCACGAAAACACGTGGGGCCCGTTCCCCTTCCTCTTCTCGGAGCATGTCCATGATCGCGTTGGCCTCATGAATCGGGCTGGCGAACTCGTATGGGAATATTCCGTGCCGCATCCGCAGGACGTCTGGATGCTGCCCAATGGAAACATACTCACGACGTACTATCAGGGCGTGCGCGAAGTGACGCGCGACAAACAGATTGTCTGGGAGTACCGGACAGAGAAGCCGAACGAGATTCCCAATTGCCAGCCGCTCCCGGACGGCAACGTGATGATCGGCATCGTCGGGGAATGCCGTCTCATCGAAGTGAATCGCAAGGGCGAAATTGTGCATGAGGTGAAGCTGTCCACGACGGAGCAGACTCCCCACGCACAGTTCCGGATGTGCCGCAAGACGGCTGAAGGAACGTATCTTGTGCCGTTCACTGCCGAGGGGGCCGTACGCGAATATGATCGGGACGGGAAAGTGCTCCGCGAGTTTCCGCGACGGCCCTCGCCCGTCTGTGCCCTCCGCCTCGAAAACGGAAATACCCTCATCAGCGCCGACCGCGCGATCACGGAGTACGATCGCCAGGACAAAATCGTTTGGGAGCTGTTGGAGCACGAAATTCCGGATATTCAGATTGGCATTTTCGCGGGCATCCAGCGCCTGGACAACGGCGACACGATCGTCTGCAACTGGAACGCGCAGGACTCCGGCGACAAGGCGGGCGCGCACATCTTCGAAGTTACGGACGACAAGCGCGTCGTGTGGCAAGTCACGGGCGCGCAAGTGGGACAGGTGGCGCAGTGCCAACTGCTGACGGACGATTTGCAGCCGATGCCCGTCCGAAACCGCTGAAGTGCCGCGCCGCCCCCCGTCACGCGCCGGAAGCAGTATCGCGCGCCGCAACAACTTCTTGAAGGATCTGCTTGACCCGCTGCATGACGGGCGTGGGAAGATTGCCCCGTTGAATGAGCATCGAGAGGGCCATTTTCGCGCCGCTCCAGGCGCCCTTCAGCTTCAACTTGTCCGCGGCATCCAGAAAGAAATCGTATTCTCCGGGATAGCCCGCAAGCAGAGACTGTATCAGCGCGAGAGCCGCTTCAATTTTGTTCTGTTGAATGCAGCGCTCGATCTCCCAGGCATACCACGACAATTCCAGTGCCACTTCTTTCGCCAGTGTCTCGGGGGGCACGACGTCTCCATACAGCCCCACGACAGAGAGGTCTTTCGTGATGACCTCCGTGATATCGGGTTTCTCGGGAGACTTCATGTTCGTCAGAACGTAGTTGTAGCCGAGCAGCCAGTTTTCCGGCGAGGGCTCGATGGCCGCTTCGATGCAGAAGTACATCTGCATGAAAAAGCGCTCGAGATTGGGCTTCTCGAGCAGTCCCGGATAGACAAACGTATGGCGCAGCGGTCCATAGCCCATCCCGACTTCCTGCGACGGCACGGAGAAGAACAGGCAATATTCGCGTTTCAGGACACGGCGGATTTCGAAGAAGAGACGATGTGGATTTGTGAGATGCTCGAAGACCTCGTAGCAGTAGACCGCGTCAAAGAAATCGTCCTCGAACGGCAACGGCTCCTCGCTAACATCGAGATGCGCCACGTTGGCAAAGCCTTGATTCCGCGCGTTCTCGACGATGTCCAGGCCCGCGTCCACGCCATAAACGTCGTTCCCCGCGTCCGCGAGGGCTGCCAGCAGCGCGCCCGACCCGAAGCCGATCTCGAGGACACGGCAGCGTGCCACGAGCGGCAGCACGCCCACGCCTTTGCCCGCCGGCGCGTAGTGTTCATAGACTGATTTGCCGATTGTCACGACAATGCAATGCCTCCCTCGGCATGGGCGTTGCCCAAACCCTGCCGCTTGGTTATCATAGCAGAAGCGCAAAGGCATGGGGAGCCAGGAGGGAATCTTTGTGAGAACGTCCAAGAACTTCGAGAGCGACCGGCGCACTTTTCTGAAGCAGACAGCAGGCGGCGCGGCTGCCCTTGCGGCGCTTGCGGCAGGCGCATCCCCGAAAGCGGCGGAGGGCGCCTCGCCGAATCCGGGGAAGGAAGCTTACGCCTATCCCATCGGATTCGGCGCGTGGATCAACGATCTGCGGAACACGCCGCTGCCGGTGCAGAACTGGCCGGCGCCGCAGTTCGACGAGGCCACGATCGAGGGGGCCGTCCGCGCGATGGACGTCATGAGCGAGGCGGGATTCCGCTATCTGGACGCCTTCGGCCTGTGGGCCACGGGCGACTATCCGCCGGATATCGTGAGCGCGTTCAACGACAAGGCGCGCCACGAACGCCTGGCCCGCGTCTTCGATGCCGCCCGCCAGCGCAACATCGGCATGATCCTGCCACTGGGCCTGTTCACTTGGGGTTACGACCGCATCATCCAGGAAGATCCGGCGGTCCGGGGCAAGGATCAGGATGGCAACCCGCACCCGCACGCGATGTGCGGGGCGCAGGAGCGCTCGTGGGGTTACATCGAGAAGCTGATCGACACTGCCATGACGCAATTCGATTTCGCGGGCGTCCACATGGAATCGGCGGATCTCGGCTATTGCATGTGCCCGCAATGCGCGGGGAAAGACGGCGCGGTCGGCTACAATTGCCGCCTCAATACGCGCGCCGCGGACTACATCAAGGCACGCTGGCCGAAACTGCTCGTGTACACGATTCCCATCAACTGGGTGCCGTGGAAGCTCAACGAGCAGGGAACACAACAGCAGTTCTCCCGGGAGGAATTTGAATGCGTCCGCGAGCTGAGCAAGCACATCGACGTGTTCATGGATCAGGGGCATCGGGGAAACTACACGCCGCCGGAATGGATCAAGGAATTGCAGTGCGCGTACGGCACTTCGGGCGGGCTCTGGGTTTATCATTCCGTGCGGATGAACCGCCTGAGCTACTTGCTGCCGTATCCGAAGCGCGCGTGCCAGCTCATCCGCCGCGATTACGAACGTGGCGCCCGCGCCTGCCTGAATTATCAGGGCCCGATGATCAATCCGGCCGTCGAACTGAATTCGGCCGTCTCGGGCCGCATCCTGAACAACGTAACGCGCGATCCGGCGGAGATCATCGCGGAAGTAATGGAGAAGTACTATGAGCCGCGGACGGCGGACGCCGCCAAACTCCTTGCGGATATTTACGGCCGCATCGAGGACGGGTACTTCGGCCGATGGAATCCGGACGCGATCAAGAAGGCGCACAATCTCGACGTGCCCGGCGAGTTTTCCGGCTGGGGGCTTTTCGGGGAAGAGCCGGAGGTCCCCGGCCACTTCAACGAGCCATTTCTCGACAAGGCGGGCCGCGCCGCCTACAAGGACGAACTTGTCGGATGCCTCCGGGACTTGGACAAGATTAGAGAAAAACTGGGGGCCAAAGAGCGGGTGGACCGGCTGACGGATGCGCTGCTGTTGTCCGTTCAGTTTCTTAAGACGTACATCGCCCTCAAGGGCTGAGCGGGCAGGGACGGCATGGGCCTCAGGGACGAGATGGAGGCAACGCGTCGGCCCCGCCAGTGAGCCAGGAGAGCGAGAAGCGGACAAAACGGATCCACTCGCGGCGGTGCTTGTCCCCGCCTTCAAAGAGGAGTCCAATGTCGCCGCCGGGCAGCCGAAGCAGCGAGGAATAGGAGGAGGGCCCGGCGTGGATGAGTTTCTTGATCGGCCAGGTCTTTCCTTCGTCGTAGCTCACGCGGACAGTCATGCGCGTGCGCTCGACAGCGCCAAACTCCTCGCCTGCGTTGTCCGGATTGGCAAACAACAGCCGATTGCGGCCGCCGTCATCCGGCGCACTGTAACGAACGAGGCTCGCCTGGCAAGGACAATCGTTCAGGGCACGGTCCCAGCGCAGGGGCTTCCAGGACGCCCCGCCGTCGCTGCTGATGGCGACGCCCCGGCAACTCTTTCCCATGTCGCCGCGCATGTTCAGCATCAGCGTTCCATCGTTCACCTCAACCACCTGGCTCTCGTCGGAAAACTCCGCAACCGGCGCGCCGAGCGTCCAGTGCTTCCCGTGATCGTCGCTGTACAGCACGCATGAGTGGAACCCGGCCTTGATGTCGTTGCTGAATTCCCCGGCGTAGCCTGGAATGACGAGACGGCCTGAGTTCATCTGAATCCCGACGCCCGGCCCCGAAACGAACGTATCGTCGTAGTTTGAGATCATCGGCGCGGCTTCCACCGGACTGGACCACGTCTTGCCGTTGTCCAGGCTTGTGAGCAGCGCGTGCCCATTGTGCCCCTCGCTCAGCCGGTTCGCGTCCATGCAGAAGAGGAGCACCGCGTTCTTCTCGCGATCCACGACGGGACACGGATTCATCCAGGCTTCGTCGCCGTTGCCGGGCACCAGGGTCTGGGTGGGCAGCCATGTGCGGCCCCCGTCCACACTTCGCCGCAGAATCATGTCCGTGGGGCTCGCATCAGCCATGGACTCCTTGCGGGCTTCGCAGAAGGCCAGGAGCGTGCCATCGGGTGCAGCAATCAGTGATGGAATCCGATACGTGTCCACGCCTTCGGTTCCCGCCGTGAAGACATTCACCGGTTCCGGCAGACCGGCTTCCGCCGCCATGCCGGAAGGCGGGTCGGCGGTGCAGGCCAGGCGAAAGCCGAGGTCCTCAAAGGCGGCCGACGGCTTGTCATGGCCGCGGCGCGCGGAGCGGCCGTGACCGCCGATGTTCATCCAGCCTCCCCCCCGCTCGACACGGCGCGTGCCGGCAGAAGGTCCTGCAGGATCGATCGCGGTTCCGTCGGGATAGGTGCCATGCCAGTCCTGGCACCACTCGAATACGTTTCCGGCCATATCGTACAGACCCCATGCATTGGGGCGCTTCCGGCCCACGGGCCGGGCGCACTGCTCGTCCGTAATGGCAACCGTGCCTTTCCACCACACGTACGCGTCGATGTTGTCCAGGCCGGGGTCATCGCCCCAGTAGAAGCGCGTAGTGCTGCCCGCGCGGCAGGCGTATTCCCATTCCGCCTCCGTCGGCAGGCGGAACGACTTGCCGGTCTGTTGATTCAGTTTCGCGATGAATGCCTGCGCATCGTCCCAAGAGACGCAGACCGCCGGACAGTCCCCGCCCTCAGCGACGTACTGCTGCCCCGCCCAGGGCGAGGTTCCCATCACGGCCCGCCACTGCGCCTGGGTCACTTCGAATTGCCCCAGCCAGAAGCCGCGCGACACAGTGGCGGCATGTTGCGGCATTTCGTCCTTGTGCGCATCCTGCTCGCCCGGATATGCGCCCATGAGGAAGGTTCCCGCGGGAATCCAGCGCATGCTCAAAGGCACCGCGCCCGGCAAAGTGACCACTTGAACGTTGATTCCTGCGTTCGGCAAAGGATCGGCCGCGCCCGGCAAGTGTTTGCAGCCGCCGAGGAGCAGCATGCCGGAAACGAAGAGGAGCGAGGCCAAAAACCGCGTGGACAACTGCATGGATCGTATCTCCTGCGACGGGTGCGGGCCGCTCAGAGGGGTAGCCTGGCTGTTCCGGAATTGTGCCGTATGAGCGCCTCGGCGAGATCCACGCCGGCTTCCCGCCCCCGGAATGCATGCATCTGCGCGTGGTCCCTGTAGAATCCCAGCTTCGGCCCCTGGCTCTTCATGGCATAGCACGCTTCGCGCTTGCGGGCTTCGACGGCCGTGATGTCCACGTAGTGTGTGGGGCAGAAGTGCTGGGTTTGCCGCCCGGATTCCACTTCGAAGTAGAGGAGTTCAAAGGCTCTTTCCATGCGGAGCCACGCCTCATAGACGAGCAATGCGATGGTCCGGTGGTCGCGGTGCGTGTCCAGGGGCCAGTGTGTGATGACGACATCGGGATGCTCGGCCTCGATGAGGTGGAAGATCTCGTCGTAGCGCTGGGCATTGACCTCCGTGGCGCCGTCGATTTGCGTGGCGAACAGCGGACGGGCGCCCAGGATGCGGCAGGCCTCTTCCGCCTCGGCCGTGCGGATGCGCGCGGCTTCTTCGTGGCTCTTGCCCGGAATTCCGGCCTCACCCCGCGTCAGATACAGATTCACCACCTCGTGCCCGGCGCCGCTGTGGAGGGCGATGATCCCGCCACAGGCACTCTCCGGGTCGTCGGGATGCGCTCCGGCGATTAGGAGCTTGCGCTTCTTCTCCGCCGCCTTCGCCTCTTCGGCGTTTGCGGCCGCCAGCGGCCAACCCACGGCAGCCGCCAACGCGGCCGAGCCGCACAATGCCTCGCGGCGTGTCACTTCGTTCATGGCCAGACTCCTTCCCGCTGTCTTTTCGCACAGTACGCCATGAATCGTCCCGCGAATGCAAGGCTGCGGCGTCCTCCGGCACGAAGAACTGAGCTAGGGATACTACGACTTGGTTCCGGAATATGCATATGATAGTGTCCTTATACTTGGGTTGGGAGCGGCGGGGCCGGGAGGACGTTCGATGCGAAAAGGATTTACTCTGATCGAGTTGCTGGTTGTG
>CAILVY010000074.1 GCA_903837785.1 Candidatus Hydrogenedentota bacterium | reverse complement strand
CGTCGTCTTGCCGATGCCGGGCACGTCCTCGATAAGGATATGGCCGCGCGCCAGGAGCCCCACCACACACAACTTCACCACTTCCCGCTTGCCGAACACCACCTCCTCCACATTCTCAATCAGCCGCCGGATTTGCCCGGTCACCAGCTCGTTCATACAGTCTCCTTCATCGGCTGCGGCAGGAAACGCGCCGCGATGACATGCCGATCCACAGCGCGGCAGTGGGGGCATCGCGGCGAGGCGCGTTCACAACCAGCGTTCAAACCACTCGTCCGCGATTTCCAGGGTTTCCGGCGTGATGCGGAGCCCGTCGTGATGGCCATAGAAATCCAGCGCACTCGGCGCGCCCAGGAGCTTGTAGACCTTGCTGGCCATCGTCACGGCCTTCTGGCAACTGCGAGGATTGGCAAATTCGTTGTCCGTCAAGGCCGTGATCACGAGCGTTGGACTGGGCGCGGCCATGGCCAGCACGTGCTCCCAATCGAAGGGGTATTTCCCGTTCGCGATGTGTTCCTTGAGCTTCGGAATCAGGACAAAGCCCTCCTCGCGCGCCCACCGCTCCGGTTCCTTGTCCGTGGCGAAACGAGTGAAACCGCAACTCGATATGCACGCCTGGACCCGGTCGTCGAACGCGGACAGCAGCAGCGCGTTGAACGCGCCGAGGCCATGCCCGACCACGCCGATGCGCGCTGCATCCACCCGCTTCACCTCCGCGAATACGTCGATCGCCCGCATGTGGTCCGCGAGCATCTTCGCCGTAACCGAGACCTTGGGGTTGTCCTTGTAGAATGACTTCGTGTCGAACGGCTTCAATTTCATGGAAACGCGGTCGCCCGCGGTGACGCAATCCGGAGCAAGCGTCACGTAGCCCATCTCGGCATAGTGCTGGGCGAAGGCCATCCGCGGATCGCCTTCGAGTCCCGCCGGCTCGTCCTTGCCCTGCCCCACTTGTTGATGGCAGCACAGGATGCCCGGGGCCTCGTCTTTCCCGTCCGGCACGAATAGCCACGCCGAAATGCGGTCCCACCCGTCCACGAAGTAATTCACCCGCTTGCGGACATAGCCGCGGAACTCCACTTCGTCAACTGTCTTCAGTTGGAGGTCCACGCGCTCGCGGGAGACCGGGCCAATCTCTTCCACGATCGCCGCCTCAATCTGGCCGCGCATTGTGGTCCAATCGACCGGTGTCTTGAGTTTTCCCAAGTCAAACATGCTGCATCAGTCTCCCGCGGCCCACGCCGGTTCGCGTCTTGTACACGAAAAGCATAGTAAAAACTCGGCACGGCGATTTCAAACCGGAGGCGCGGCGCGCGTCTCATCGAAGACAGCGCCCGCCACCACGCCAACCTGAGCGCACCCAAGGGGTCCGTCAGGGAGCACCCGGCGCCACCGCACGCCGTCACTCCGCTCTCAGCATAGCCACAACTACGGGCAAGTTCAATATGCCCGCAACGCGGCTCCGTGCGGCGCAGTGGCCCGTTTAGATATACTAGGCCCATGAGCACGGACACACATAGCGATTCGCCTGCCGCCCGCCGCCGCCTCGATCAGATCAAGGCGGAGCTGGAACGCCACAACCGGCTCTATTACCTCGAGGCGGCGCCGGAGATCAGCGACTTCGAGTACGACGCGCTCATGCGCGAACTGATGGACCTCGAACGACGGTTCCCGGATCTGCGCACGCCCGACTCCCCCTCGCAGCGCGTCGGCGGCGCCCCGCTCGATGCTTTCCAGACCGTGACGCACCGCGTCCCCATGCTCTCCATCGACAACACATACAGTCCCGAGGAATTGCGTGAATTCGACGACCGGGTCCGCAAGGGCTTGGGCGGTGAATCGCCCGCCTACATCGTGGAACTCAAATTGGACGGCGTGGCCATCTCGCTGCGCTATGAAAAGGGCGTCTTGATTCGGGGCGCCACCCGCGGCGACGGCGTGCGCGGCGATGACGTGACGCAGAATGTCCGCGCGATACGCGCGGTGCCCCTGCGCCTCGCGGACGGCGCCCCGGAGTCGCTCGAAGTTCGCGGCGAGGTCTTCATGCGCAATGCGGAACTCGATCGCCTGAACAAGCTGCGCGAGGAATCGGGCGACGAGCCCTACCGCAATCCGAGAAACACCACGGCAGGCACTTTGAAACTGCTCGATTCCCGGACGGTCGCGGAACGGCGCCTGGAATTCTTCGCCTACGACATTGCCGAGAGCGAGGGCGTTAACATCGTGTCCCACCTCCAGACGCTGCGCGATCTTCAGGCCTGGGGTTTGCCCGTGAATCCCCATCATCAACGCTGCGGTTCCATGGATGAAGTGATTGACGCCTGTCAGCGCTGGCACGAGAAACGGCACACGCTCGGATACGAGACCGACGGCATGGTGGTGAAAGTCGATGCCGCCGCGCAGCGCCAGCGATTGGGAAGCACGGCCAAGTCCCCCCGCTGGGTGATCGCCTACAAGTTCCCGGCCGAAGTGGCCCGGACGCGCCTGAACAACATCGTGGTGCAAGTGGGCAAGTCAGGCGCCCTCACCCCGGTGGCCGAAATGGATCCCGTGAAACTGGCCGGCACTATAGTGAAGCGCGCCACGCTGCACAACTTCGAAGAACTCGCCAAGAAAGACCTGCGCCTCGGTGATACCGTGGAAGTGCAGAAAGCCGGAGAGATTATCCCGCAGGTGCTGCGCTTCCTGCCCGAAGCACGGCCCGCGGAAGCCGTGGCCTATCCCCTTCCGAAAGCCTGTCCCGTGTGCGGCGGAGAGGTCCACAAGGACCCGGACGGCGTGTTCTTGCGCTGCCTGAATCTGTCCTGTCCCGCGCAGGTCAAAGAACGCCTTGAACACTTCGCCAGCCGGAAGGCCATGGATATCGACGGGCTGGGCCCCGCCCTGATTACCCAACTGGTTGACAAGGGGTATGTGACCGGGCCCGCGGATCTCTACGCGCTTCATGCCGACCGCCTGTGCACGCTCGATCGCATGGCGCAGAAATCGGCCGACAATCTCGTGAAGGCCATCGAGGCCAGCAAGGCGCGTCCACTGGGCCGCCTGCTTTTCGGCCTCGGAATCCGTCACGTGGGCGCTCATACCGCGGAGGTCCTGGCCGGGCATTTCGGACATATCGATGCCGTCATGGCCGCTCCGGCCGATCAATTGCAGGGCATTCCGGATATCGGCGGTGTTGTGGCCGACAGCATTCGCGATTTCTTCGACACGCCGCAGAACCGCGACCTCATCGAGAAGCTGCGCTCTGCCGGCGTCAACATGGAGGAAGTCCTCGCCGCCGCGCCGTCCGGACCGCGCCCGTTCCACGGAATGACCTTTGTGGTCACAGGCACGTTGACGAAATACACGCGTGACGAAATTCACGACCGCATCAAAGCGCTGGGCGGCAAAGCCGCGTCAAGCGTCAGCAAGAGCACGACGTATCTCGTCGCGGGAGAAAGCGCGGGGTCGAAATTGGAGAAGGCCCGGCAGTTGGGTCTGGCCATCTTGAATGAGGACGAATTTGACGCGCTGGCGGGGGGGAATACATGAGCGAATTCAGGCTCCCGTGTCCCGCCTGTCTGGACAAGGACAGCGGCGGGGAACTTCACAAGGCTGTCCGCAAGGCGAAAGTCGAACGTGATGATGCCGTGGTGCTGGACCTCGCCGCAACAGAGTTCATGGACTCCCTTGGCGGCGCGCGGCTGGTTGAGATCGCAGATCATCTGCGGCGGCGCGGCGCGGCCCTTCGGCTGGAGAATCAGCACGGGGCCGTGGCCGACCTGCTGGGCGTGATAGGACCCAGCCTCGAGATTTCTCCGCAAACCAAGTTCCAGGACAACAGCGTTCTCGAAATCATCGGAGGCACGGCGCTCACAGTTGGCCAGGAAGTCCGGCAATTCCTCGGATTGTGCGTGGAGGCGATTTACTGGACTCTGCTGGCCCCCATCGAACGCAAAGGATTCCGTTGGGGCCTTCTGCTGGACGAAATCTATGAGATGGGCGTCCGCGCAATCGGCATCGTCTGTGTAATGAACTTCCTGCTCGGCCTCATCATCGCCATGCTCTCCGCCAAGCAGGTCGAGCGCTTCGGCGTGCAGATCCTCGTGGCCGACTTGATGATGATCGGCTTCGCCCGCGAACTCGCCGCCGTCATGACCGCGGTCGTCGTTGCCGCGCGAACGGGCGCCGCCATTGCCGCCGAGATCGCAACCATGAAGGTTCAGGAGGAAATCGACGCGCTGCGCGGCATGGGCCTGAACGTGACGCAGTTTCTGGTTGCACCCAAATTGTTGTCGCTTGTCATCGTCTTGCCATGCCTGTGGATCCTGGGCCTCATCGCGGGCCTGGCCGGCGGATGTGTCTGGGGAATTCTCATCCTCAAATTCCAGCCCAGCATCTGGTTGGACGAAACCCTGAATGCTGCGCTGCTGCCCGACCTGATGCAGGGACTGCTCAAGGCCGTGGCCTTTGCCATTGCCATTGCGCTCATCGGGTGCCACAACGGATTCCGGGTGACCGGCGGCTCCCGTGGCGTGGGGCTGATGACCACCCGGGCGGTGGTGATGGACATCTTCACTATGATTTGCATCGATATTGTGTTCGCCACGATTTTCTACTACGTTTTGGGATGAATGCGCCCCGAAGGGGAAGCCGGCGGAGTGAACGGATGCCTGACGCCATTGTGGAAGTCAACGACCTCGTAACGCACTACGGCGAGACGAAGATCCTCGATCACGTCTCGCTGGCCGTGCCGAAAGGTTGCGTTTACGTAATCATCGGGGGCAGCGGCTGCGG